>NZ_BAAAUT010000063.1:0-37433 GCF_039534085.1 Planomonospora alba | reverse complement strand
GGCACCCGCATGGACACGAGCACCGAACCACCCGGAGGCACCCGCATGGACACGACCACCCGCCCGCCGTCCCCGGACGCCCCGTCGGCCCGGTTCGCCCGGGCCCTGGCGGACGCCTGGACGATCACCCTGCGCGACCTGCACCACTGGAGGCTCCGGCCGGGCACGGTCGCCGTCGGCTGGCTCTTCCCCGTCATGGTCGTGCTGATGATGGGCGGCCTGTTCGGCGGGGCGATCGGCGTGCCCGGCGGAGGGGACTACTTCGAGTTCCTGATGCCCGGCATGTTCACCCTGACCATGCTCTTCGGGCTGGAGACCACCATGACGGCGGTCACCGTGGACGCCGCCCGGGGTGTGACCGACCGGTTCCGCTCGCTGCCGATGAGCTCCTCGGCCGTCGTGCTGGGCCGGTGCGCCGCCGACATGCTCAACTCGGTGGCCGGCCTGGCCGTCCTGGCCGGCACCGGACTGCTGCTGGGCTGGCGGTGGCACGGCGGGTACGGCGCCGCGCTCGCCGCCGTCGGGCTGCTGCTCCTGCTCCGCTTCGCCCTGCTCTGGGTCGGGATCCTCGCCGGCCTGAAGGCGAGCGGACCGGAGGCGGTGGCGGCGGTCCAGATCCTGGTCTGGCCCGCGGGGTTCCTGTCGAACGTCTTCGTCGACCCGGCCACGATGCCCGCCTGGCTCGGCGCGATCGCCGAGTGGAACCCGCTGTCGGCCACGGCCGCGGCCACCCGCGGGCTCTTCGGCAACCCCGGCCACGGGGGAGAGGGCTGGGCCGCGCAGCACGCGGGGCTGCTGTCGGTCGCGTGGCCCGTCCTGCTCGCCGCCGTGTTCCTGCCCCTGTCCGCCCGCGCGTTCCGGAAGCTGGGGAGCTGACCATCCGGCCGGCGCACCCCGCCCGCCCGGTCCCGCCCCCGCCCGGGGCGGGACCGGGCGGGCGGAATCACCGGGTCCCGGCGGTGGTTGAAGGCCGGTGTGAAGGTTGAGATCTATTCCGACGTCGTCTGCCCCTGGTGCTACATCGGCCACGTCCGCTTCGCCCGCGCCGCCGAGCGCTACCGCGCGAAGGGAGGGAAGGTCGAGGTGATCCTCCGCCCCTTCCAGCTCCAGCCGGACGCCGAGTCG
The DNA here is from genome assembly GCF_039534085.1 of Planomonospora alba. Taxonomy (NCBI): domain Bacteria; kingdom Bacillati; phylum Actinomycetota; class Actinomycetes; order Streptosporangiales; family Streptosporangiaceae; genus Planomonospora; species Planomonospora alba. The sequence goes on along the minus strand of NZ_BAAAUT010000063.1, from coordinate 36,308 downwards.
AAGGGGGAGCCGCTCACGGCGTGGCTGGCGGCCAAGTTCGGCGGGCCGGAGCAGGCCGGGCGGATGACCGGGCACGTCGCCTCGGTCGCCGCCGGGGACGGGCTGACGCTCGACTTCGGCAGGGCCGTGCACGCCAACACCTTCCAGGCGCACCGGCTCGTCCGGCTCGCCGCCGACCAGGGCAGGGGGGCGGAGATGCTGGAGCGGCTCTTCCGCGCCCACTTCACCGACGGGCTCGACATCGGCTCGGCGGAGGTCCTCGCGGAGCTGGCCGCCGAGACCGGGGTCCGGGCGGACTTCGACGGCCCGGGCGCGCAGGACGGGGCCGCCGAGGTCAGGGAGGACCTGGACCGGGCCCGCGCGCTCGGCGTCGCGTCCGTGCCGCTCTTCCTGATCGAGGAGCGCTTCGCCGTCTCCGGGGCGCAGCCCGAGGACGCCCTGCTCGCCGCGCTGGAGGAGGTCGCCGAGCGGACCGGGCGGGCGCCGTCCGGCGGGGCCGGGGACGCCTGCGACGACGGCCACTGCGCGGTGTGAGCCGCCGCGGCGCCTGCGGGACGGCGGCCGCCGCGGCGCCGCCGCCCGCGTCGCCACTCTCACGGGAAACCATCGGTCACTCCTCCGGGCGGGAGGACGACGGAGGAAGGACGAGGCGTGCAGCGAGCCGCACACGCGGGCCTGGGGGCGGTGGGGGCCGGGGCGGCGATCGTCCTCGGCCTGGACGTGGCCTACCTGGCCGAGATCGACCCGCTGCGGCGGACGATCAGCGAGCACGGGCTCGGCGAGCACGGCTGGCTCTTCGCGCTGGGCCTGGGCCTGCTCGCCGCCGGCTCGCTGGCCATCGGGGCGTCCCTGGTGGGGCGGGGAGTGGCGGCCGTCCGATCCTTCGGGACGGTCGCGCTGGCCGCGTGGAGCGCGGGCCTGCTGGTGGCGGCGTGGTTCCCCAAGCACGACTGGTCCGTCGGGCCGAGTCTCAGCGGAAGCATCCACCGGGTGGGCGGCATCGTCGCGTTCCTCAGCCTGCCGCTCGCCGCGCTCGTCATCGCCCGGCCCTGGCGGCGCCACCCGGAGTGGCGCCGGCCGGCGCTGGCCGTCCTCGCGCTGGGCCTGGGCTCGCTGCTGTGGGTGCTGGGCATCGCCGGGGCCGTGGTGGCGGCCGAGAGCAGCGGGCTGCCCTGGTGGCGGGTGATGCCGCTCGGCCTGGTCGAGCGGGGGATGGCCGTGACCGAGGTCGCCGCGCTGGTCGCGCTGGGCGTCTGGGCCGCCCGCGGGGGAGGGGCGGGTCAGTCCGTGCCGAGGTCGCCCGAGCGGTAGTGGCGGCGGCAGAGCACCTGGTAGCGGACCGGGGCGGCGCCGGTGTCGCCGATGACGACCTGCTCGCCGGTGTGCACCAGCTCGCCGTCGACCACGCGGGCGTTGAGCAGGCCGGGACGGCCGCACCAGCACAGGACCTCCACCTGCAGCCGGCTGATCTCGTCGGCCAGCTCGAACAGGCGCCGGGCGGCGGGGAACATCCGGGAGCGGAAGTCGGTGGCCAGGCCGAAGGCGTAGACGTCGATGCCGAAGCCGTCGGCGAGATCGGCGAGCTGCTCGATCTGGGCCACCGTGTAGAAGCAGGCCTCGTCGCAGATCACGTAGTCGATCGGCTTGTGCTCGGTCACCAGCTCGACCAGGTCGAGGCCGTCGGTGACCTCGATCGCCTCGCTGTCCAGGCCGATCCGGCTGGTGATCTGCGGCCCGCCGGAGCGGTCGTGCTTGGTCAGCACCAGGCCCCGCCTGCCCTGGCGGCGGTGGTTGTAGTTCATCTGCAGGGCCAGGGTCGACTTGCCGCAGTCCATCGGGCCGAAGTAGAAGCGCAGCACCCCGTCCCGGGCTCCGGCGGGCACCGGGGAGAGCGCGGACGGTTCGGTCACGGGGGGCGTTTCGGTCACGGCGGGCCAGCTTAGCGGGTTTGCCCGGTGCGTTTGGGCAGGGATAGAACTGGTAGGAAAGCCAGGTCCCGCGTTGGTCAAGCCCCATCGGGCTTGCCCCGGCACAGCGTGGGAGATCCCATCGGCCGACCGAGACATGGAGAATCTGTGACGACCGCCAAGATCCCAGCCGCTCCCCCGACGGCGGCCCCCACCGCGCCCCTGGCCAAGGTGACCGCCGCCCCGGCGAAGGAGACCGCGGAGATGCCTCCGGCCCTCGCGGCGATGATGACCGAGGACGAGGCCGTCGCGGCCAGGGCGGAGGCGGCCCGCTGGAGGTACGGGTTCTACGTGGTGCTGACGGGCCTGATCGTCATCCTGGTCGGGTTCGTGGTCATCGCGCTGCGCGACGGCGGCGGGGGCGCGCCCTTCGCCGGTCTCGTCGGGGTCTCCGGAGCGATCATCGGGGCCTACTTCGGCGTCCAGGTCGGGCAGTCCGGCAAGGACCGGGTCGAGGCCGAGCTGCGCCGGGCGAACGAGATGGCGATCCGGCTGGCCGCCAAGGTGCACGCGCACGACGCGGACGCGGTGATCGGCTCCATCATGGGGGACCGCCGCCGCTGAGCGTCCGCCCGGGCCGGGCCCCGGCGGCCCGGCCCGTCGGCCCGCGGGCCCGCCGGCCCGTCAGCCGCGGGCCTGCGGGACGACCGGGCCCTCGCTGGCCTGGACCAGGACGAACCCCTGCCCCTGGAAGGCGAGCTGCACGGCCTCGCCGCTCCCGCGCCCGATGAGCGCCCCCGCCTTGAAGGTGCGGTTGACCCCCACCTGCAGCGAGGTGCTCCAGCACACCGCCGACTGGCCGTCGGCGTAGGTCGGCCCCCAGGCGGCGTCGAGCATCGCCGGCGTGCCGTGCGCGGTGACCGCCACCCAGCCGGTGCCGGAGACCGTGGTGTTGAACAGGCCGCCGGCGGCGATGCCCGCGCCCTGCACCCGGTTGATGTCCCACGACAGGTGCGGGTCGAAGGCCAGCAGGTTCCTGCCGTTGACGGTGATCGCCTCGTTCTCCAGGTAGAACAGGTGCACGTCCTGGGCGTCGTCGGCGAGGAAGAGCGCGCCCTGGCCGCGCACCCGCATCAGCGGCGCGCCCTCGCCGGTGACCATCTTCTTCAGGAACTTCCCGACGCCGCCGCCCTCGTAGTCGAAGTCCATCTGCCCCTGGAAGGCGACCATCGAGCCCTGCCGGGCCAGCACGTCCCCCCCGTTCAGCTGCACGCGCAGCATCTTGGGATTCTGCAGGGCGAAGTGACCGGGGACCTGGCCCTGCTCCAGATTGCCGAAGAACGAACTGCGCACTTTGTGCCTCTTTCGTGTCATATGAGGTGACGTGCCGTTATACCGGTACGCCTGTTCAGCGATCGCGGCGGGGGCGGAGTTCCCGCGCGGGCCGTACGGCCTCCCGGAGCCGGTCGGCCGCCCGGCGCGCCGGACCACCTGTTGCCAAGGATCACCGGCGGCTTCGGCAGGGTCCGCCGGTTCACCGCTCCGGCGCGAGCCGGTAGACACGGGGCATGCGCAGCGTCCGTATCGGCGTCGACACCGGGGGCACGTTCACCGACGTGGTCATGGTGGACGAGCAGACCGGCCAGATCACCACCACCAAGACCCCCTCCACCCCGGCCGACCCGGCCGAGGGGTTCATGGCGGGCGTGCGGAGGCTCCTCGGCCGCGCCGGCGACGGGGTGACCGTCTCGGCGGTGGTGCACGGCACCACGGTCGCCACCAACCAGCTCCTGCAGGACCGCGTCGAGGACCTGGGCTTCGTCACCACGGAGGGATTCGAGTCCGTCCTGGAGATCGCCCGGCAGAGCGTGCCGGACGGCTACGGCAACTCCTACTTCTGGGTCAAGCCGCCGCGCATCGTCCCGGCGCACCGGGTCCGGACCGTCGGCGGGCGGCTCGACCACACCGGCGCGGAGGTCAGGCCGTTCGACACCGGGCAGGCCGTGGCCGCGGCCCGGTGGTTCCGGGAGCGGGGGATCACCTCGATCGGCGTGTGCTTCCTGCACTCCTACGCCGATCCCGGCCACGAGCTGCGCATGCGCGAGATCCTGGAGCGCGAGCACCCCGAGGCGGTCGTGTCGATCTCCAGCGACGTGCTGCGCGAGTACCGCGAGTACGAGCGGTCGGTCACCACGCTGGTCGACGCCGCGGTCAAGCCGGCGATGCGCCGCTACCTCGCCCGGCTGTCCGGGCGGCTGGAGGCGCCGCTGCTGGTGATGAAGAGCAACGGCGGGGTGCTGTCCGCCGCCGAGGTCGTGCACCAGCCGATCACCACCGTGCTCTCCGGCCCGGCCGCGGGCGCGCTCGGCGCCGCGCTGATCGCCTCCACCGCCGGGCACCGGTCGGTGATCACGCTGGACGGCGGCGGCACCTCCACCGACGTCGCGGTGGTCGTCGACGGCGAGCCCTCGCTGACCACCGAGGGGAGCGTCGGCCGCTACCCGTGCAAGATCCCGATGATCGACATCGTGACCGTCGGCGCGGGCGGCGGGTCCGTCGCGTGGATCTCCCCGGAGGGCACGCTCAAGGTCGGCCCGGCCTCCGCCGGCGCGGATCCGGGCCCCCTCTGCTACGGCCGGGGCGGCACGGAGGTCACCGTCACCGACGCGCACGTCTTCCTCGGCCGGGTCCCGCCGCACCTGCTCGGCGGGGAGGTCCCGCTGGACGCCGGCGCGGCCCGGGGCGGCATCGAGGAACTGGCGGCGGAGCTCGGCCTGAGCCCGGAGCGCACCGCCGCCGGCATCCTGGAGATCAGCGCCTTCAACCAGGCCAACGCCATCCGGCGGATCACCGTCAAGCGCGGCCTGGACGTGCGCGACTTCCCGATGGTCGCCTTCGGCGGCTCCGGCCCGCTGCTGGTCTGCCGCCTGATCGACGTCCTCGGCCTGCCGTCGGTGCTGGTCCCGCCCGACCCCGGCAACGTCTCGGCCTTCGGCCTGCTCACCGTGGACGTCAGGAACGACTACGTGCGCACCTTCGTCACGTGCGACCCGGCCCCGGAGACGGCCGCGGAGATCTTCGGCGGGCTGGAGGCGCAGGCGGCCGCGGCGCTGGAGCGGGAGGGCTTCACCGAGCACGTCTTCGCGCGCAGCGCCGACCTGCGCTACTACGGCCAGGCCTACGAGGTGCGGGTGCCCGTACCGGCCGGGCCGCCGGACGAGGCCTGGCGGGCCGAGGTGCTGGACCGCTTCCACGCGGCGCACGAGGCGCTCTACGGGTACGGCTACCGCGGCGACCCCCGGCACGGCGTCGAGTGGGTCAACCTGCGGGTCTCCGGCATCGGCCCGATCACCCGCCCGGTGATCGCCCGGCGGGAGCCGCGCCGGCCGCAGGACCCGCCCCCGGCCCCGGCCGGCGCCCGGCCCGTGTACTTCGACGAGGACCGCGCCCCGGGGGAGGACGGCCGGCGGGAGGTGCCGGTCTTCCGCCGCGGCGACCTGCGCCCCGGCGACGTGGTCCGGGGCCCCGCGGTGGTCGAGGAGTACGGTTCCACGCTCCCGGTGCACCCGGGCTTCACCGTGGAAGCCGACGGCCGCGGCAACCTCGTGGTCCGCCGCGGGGCCCGGCGGGGAGGAGAGAGATGACGGCCGCCGACCCGGTGCTGACGGAGATCGTCGAGGGCACGCTCGCCTCGGTGGAGCGGGAGGTCGAGACCGCCATCGCGCGCACCGCCCGCTCGCCGATGATCCGCGACGCGCACGACTTCCGCGCGGGCATCCACGACGTACGGCTCCGCAAGCTGACCGGCCGCTCCTACTCGGCGCTGGTCCAGCCCATCGTGCGGGACTTCCCGGTGGCGGAGATGAACCCCGGCGACGTGTTCTTCCACAACGACGTCTACCTGTCCGAGGGCGGCATCGGCCACCTGCCCGACCTGTGCGTCACCGTCCCGGTCTTCCACCGCGGCGAGGTCGTGGCGTTCGTGCAGGCGTTCGGGCACCACGACGACATCGGGGGATCCTGCCCGGGGTCGATGCCCTCGGGGGCGCGCAGCGTCTTCGAGGAGGGGCTGATGGTCCCGCCGATCAGGCTCTGGGACCGGGGCGTGCCCAACCGGGCCGCCCTGACGATCATGACGCGCAACTCCCGGATGCCCGACTCGCTCGCCGGCGATCTGGACGCCGAGTGCTCGGCCTGCCTGATGGGCGCGCGGCGCCTGGCGGAGCTGTTCGACCGGTACGGGCGCGAGGCCGTCGAGGCGTGCTTCGAGGCGATCCTCGCCAAGACCACCGAGACGTTCCGCCGGGAGCTGCTGGCGAAGATCCCCGAAGGGGTGTACGTCTGGGAGGACTACGCCGAGCACGACGGCGTGGACCCGCCCCGGCTGCACGCCCAGCGCATCACCCTGACCGTCGACCACGCCGCCGCCCGTCCCCTCGTCATCGACTTCACCGGCACCTCCCCGCAGGCCAGGGGGCCGATCAACCACGCCGGCGACTACGCCGACGGGGTGTTCCTGAAGAAGTGGCTCGCCCCGATCCTGCGCAACCTCGCCGACACCCCCGAGCGGATGGCCGAGCTCGACGTCAACGAGGGCGTCGTCCCGCTGATCGAGATGCGCTTCCCGCCCAAGGGCACGCTGCTCACCCCGGTCTTCCCGGCGCCCACCAACGCCCGCACGTTCGTGATCCTGCGGCTGCTGGGCGTGCTGGCCGGGGTGCTGGCCAAGGCCACCGGCGGGCGCATGCCGGCCGACCAGGAGACCATCCGCTACACCGGCGTGCACGGCACCGGGGCCGACGGCACGCCGTACCTGATGCGGGAGGTGCTGGGCGGCGGTTCGGGCGGGCGGTGGTACGCCGACGGGGAGGACACCATCCACGTCGTGCCCGACTCGCGCAACATCCCCGTCGAGTTCGCCGAGTCCCGCTGGCCGCTGCGGGTCGAGCGCCTCGGCTTGGCCGTCGACTCCGGCGGCCCGGGCCTGCACCGGGGCGGCCTCGGCTACGACAAGCACATCCGGATGCTCCGCGACGCCTCGTTCATGTCGATCGCCGACCGCTCGATCCTGTCCTGCTGGGGCGTGAACGGCGGGCGGGCCGGGCGGCCGTTCACCGTGGAGATCGAGGGGCGGCCGATGGAGGGCCTGGTCGACGACGCGCCGGTGCGCGCGGGCGAGGTGATCCGGATCCGCACCACCGGGGGAGGGGGCTGGGGCTGCCCGCTGGACCGCCCGGCCGAGGCGGTGGCCGCCGACGTCCGCGACGGCAAGGTCTCGGTGCGCGGCGCCCGCGACGACTACGGCGTCGTGCTGCGCGGAGTGCGCGGCGGCACCGGGGACTCCGGCGGTTCCGCAGGCCCCGGGGACTCCGGCGGCGCCGAGGATCCGGATGGCTCCGGAGGCCCCGGCGGTCTCGACGGCCTCACGGTGGACGCCGAGGCGACGGCCGCCCTCCGCGCCGAACTGCGTGCCCTGCTCCCGGCGGACGCGCCGTTCTTCGACCGGGGCCCGGGCTTCCCCTCCCTGTCCGGCGGCCTGCCGCACGCGGAGGCCGACCTGCTCTGACCGCGGGAACGCGGGCGCCTGGGGGTGCGGCGCCACCGGGCCGGCGGCGCCGCACCCCCAGACATGATGTGTCATCTTGATCGGGAATGGATGACGCATCATGCATGTTCGGGGTGTGCGGACGGCGCCTCATCCAGGCGGCGGCCCCCGCCCGGGTCCGGCCCGGGCGGGAGCACGAGCACGACCACCACTGAGAGCATGGGCACGAACATGACCAAGACCGCCGCGACCTCGGTACCGGTGCACCCGCTGCTGGCCGAGCGGTGGAGCCCCCGCGGCTTCGACGCCGCCCACACCCTCGGCGAGGCGCGGCTGCACGCGCTGCTGGAGGCGGCGCGCTGGGCGCCGTCGGCCAACAACAGCCAGCCGTGGAGATTCCTGGTCACCCGGCGCGGCGAGGACGCCTTCACCCGGCTGCTGGATCTCCTCAACCCGGGCAACCGGGTGTGGGCGGGTGCCGCCGGCGCGCTGCTGCTGGTGGCCGCCGAGACCGTCGGCGAGGACGGCCGGGCGCGGCCGTGGGCGCTGTACGACACCGGCCAGGCCGTCGCCTGCCTGACCCTGCAGGCCCAGGCGGACGGGCTGTCCGTCCACCAGATGGGCGGCTTCGACGCGGCGGCCGCCCGCGAGGCGTTCGGCCTCGGCGCCGCCCTCACCCCGGTCGTCGTGGTGGCCGTCGGGTGCCTGGACGCCGCCGCCGAGCTGCCCGAGCCGCTGGCCGCCCGCGAGAGCGCCCCGCGTACCCGCCACGCCCTCGACGCCCTGCTGCTGCCCGCCGTACCCGGTCCGGAGCACCGGGCGGCCTGACCCGGCACGCCCGCCGCCGGAGCGCGGCGGCCGGGCGCGGCACCCCGCCGGTGTCCGCGCCCGCCCGCCGGCCGGGGACGGACCCGCCGCCCGCCCGGCGACCGGGCGGCGCCCGCGTAGAGTCGTCCCATGAGCGAACCCGACCGCGCCCTGTACGGCTGCGCCGTCGCCGAGCAGGCCGTGCCCGGCAGCGTCCTGCTGCCCGGCCACGACGTGCCGCTGGGCCGCTACACCACGGTGCGGCGCCTGCTGCCGCAGCGGCCGCGCCGCATGGTCGGCGCCTGGTGCTTCGTCGACCACTTCGGCCCCGAGGACGTCACCGGCCGGCCCGGCATGCAGGTGCCGCCGCACCCGCACACCGGCCTGCAGACCGTCACCTGGCTGGCCGAGGGCGAGATCATGCACCGCGACAGCCTCGGCAGCGCCCAGGCGATCACGCCGGGGCAGCTGAACCTGATGACCTCCGGGCACGGCATCGCGCACTCCGAGCAGTCGCCGCCCGACCACCCCGCGGGCATGCACGGCCTGCAGCTGTGGGTGGCGCTGCCGGAGCACGCCCGCCACGGCGAGCCGCGCTTCGAGCACCACCCCGCCCTGCCGGTGCTGGCCGACGGCGACGGCGGGGACGGGACCGTCACCGTCGTGGTGGGCGAGGTGGGCGCCGAGCGCTCTCCGGCGCGGGTGCACAGCCCGCTGCTGGGCGCCGAGGTGCTGCTGGCCTCCGGCGGCCGGCGGAGGCTGCCGCTGGATGCCTCCTTCGAGCACGCGGTCCTGGCGATGTCCGGCACCGCCCGGGTGGCCGGGGTGGACCTGGAGCCGGGAGCGCTGCTGTACCTCGGGCAGGGCCGCACCGAGGTGGCCGTCGACGCCGGCGGCCCGGCGCGGCTGTTCGTGCTGGGCGGCGAGCCGTTCGACGAGCCGCTGGTGATGTGGTGGAACTTCGTCGGCCGCTCCCACGAGGAGATCGTGCGGGCGCGCGACGACTGGATGTCCGGCCGGCGCTTCGGCGCGGTCACCGGGTGCGCGGCCGACCCGCTGCCGGCCCCGGAGCTGCCCACCGTCCGGCTCAAGGCCCGCGACCGCCACGGCCGCACGATCGCCCTGTGACGCCCGGCGGCGCGGGCCGGGACCGGCTCACGCCCCGCGCCGGAGCGTACGGCGGGCGGTCAGGCCGGCGAGGGCCAGGGAGGCGGCGGTCAGGAGGGCGGCCTCGGTCCACTGGAACCGCCAGAACCGCGACGGCGGGTGGGCGTAGAGGGCGTACCGGTAGCCCTTGCCGAACAGGCACCGCTCGTAGGTCTGCTGGTTGCGGTCGCTCCGCCCGGTGTCCGGCGGGTGCGGGCAGACCCCCTCGGGAGGACGGGCCAGCTCCCGGCCGGCCGGATCGACCCAGGCGGCGCCCACCAGCCGGGCGTCGGGGTCGGGCGGCACGGTGGTGCCCGACAGCACGGTCCGCACGGGTTCGGCGTAGTGGTCGCTGAGGCCGAACAGGGTGAACGTCGTCACCGCGACCCCGGCCACCACCACCGCCATCGCCGGCAGGGTGCGCCGCAGCAGCGCCCCGGCCGCGGCGCCCAGCATGAAGGCGTACAACCACCACACGGCCGGAGCGACGCCGACCATGTTGAAGACGCCGATGTTGCCGAACCGGTCCTCCCGGCCGAGGACCGGCCGCCACAGGCTGACCATCGCCGACAGCGCCAGACCGGCGGTGGCCGCCAGGGCGCCGAGCAGGGCGAGTTTGACCGCCAGCCAGCGGCGGACGGAGACCGCCTGCGTCCAGGCCAGTTTGTGGGTGCCGCGCTCGTACTCGCGGCCCAGCAGCGGCGCGCCCCAGAAGGCGCCGATCAGCGCGGGGGCGACGATCGGCATCCAGCCGAAGACGGTGTAGACCGCGTCGTGGCGGTCCGCGAGCGCTCTCGCCAGGTCCCAGCAGGCGGGTGCCGGACCCGGGCAGCCCGGCGGCGCGTGGCCGGCGACGTGGAGCCTCGCCTCCACCGCCGAGCCGAGCAGGAGCAGGCCGAGCACGGCCAGCAGGGCCGCGGTGACGAGGATCTGCGCCCGGTGCTGGCGCCAGGTCAGCCAGATCACGCGCTCACCCCCCTCGGCGCGGGCAGCGCGGCCGCCTCCGGGCTGCGCAGGTAGGCCATCACCAGCTCCTCCAGATCGGCCGGGCGGGCGCTCCAGCGCGGGTCGGGCGCGGGCGCGCCCCGGACCAGGAGCCGGGTCCGCCGGTCGGTGAGGGAGGACTCGACCACCCGTGCCCCGGCCGGGCCGCCGGCGGACCCGGCCGGGCCGGTCAGCACCAGGTGCTCGGCGAGCAGGTCGTCGATGTCGCCGCTGACCTGCACCCGGCCCTGGTTGAGCACGATGAGCCAGTCGCAGGTGTCGCGCAGGTCGGCGACGACGTGGGAGGAGATCAGGACCGTCAGCGGCCGCTCGGCGACCGCGACCATGAGCGAGCGCATGACGTCGTGCCGGGCCAGCGGGTCGAGGTCGGCCAGCGGCTCGTCCAGCACCAGCAGGTCGGGGCGCCTGGCCAGCGCGACGGTGAGCGCGACCTGGGTCTGCTGCCCGCCCGACAGGCGGGAGACCCGCCGGTCCGGGGGGATGCCGAGCCCGGCCAGCCGGGCGGTGGCGTACGCGTCGTCCCAGCCGGGATTGAGGCGTCTGCCGAAGGTGAGCGTCTCGGCGACCGTGAAGGTGTCGTACAGCGGCTTGTCCTGGGCCATGAACGCCACCTCGCCGGCCACGGCGACCTCCCCGGCGTCCGGGGCGAGCAGCCCGGCGACCGTGTGCAGCAGCGTGGTCTTGCCCGCGCCGTTCGGGCCGACGAGGGCGGCGACCCGGCCGGCCGGGAGGGCCAGGGAGCAGTCGTGCAGCGCCCGCCTGCGCCGGTAGCGCACGGTCAGGCCGGTGGTCCGCAGTGCGGTGGTCATGCCGTGCCCTCCCGCGGGGAGCCGGCGACCGCCATGGCGAACAGGGTCTCCATGTCGTCGCGGTCGAGGCCGGCCGCGCGCGCCTGCCGTACCCACGCCTCCAGGCTCCGGCGCAGGGCGGTGTGGTCGGCCAGCCGGGCGCCGCCGATGGAGCGCTGGACGAAGGTGCCCAGACCGGGCCTGCCCTCCACCAGGCCCTCGCGCTCCAGCTCGCGGTAGGCCTTGAGCACGGTGTTCGGGTTGATGGCCAGGGCGTCGACGACCTCCCGCGCGGTGGGCAGCCGGTCACCCGGCCGCAGGGTGCCCAGCCGCAGGGCCCGTTTGACCTGGTGCACGAGCTGGAGGTAGGTGGCCACCCCCGACCCCCGGTCGAGGTGGAATTCGATCATCATAAACACCAATTCACTAGCCGAATAGTGGAATGGTGGATCACGATCTCCGGGCGGGTCAAGCCCCGGAGGGCGATCGAGGCGGCCGGCGCGGCCCGCGGTCCCGTCAGCGGCAGGCCGTCAGCGCGGCCAGGACGACCTCGACGAGCCGGTCGTGCGGATAGGGGTCGGCGAGTTCCCCGGAGGCCGTCAGGGTCTGCGGGCGTCCGTAGGCGAGCCCGACCAGGCAGTCCAGGGCCAGATCGGTGTCGAGGTCGGCGGGCAGCTCTCCGCGCTCGACGGCGTTGCGCAGCATCGCGGCGGCGGCGGTGCGGCGGGGCTCGCGCAGCGCGGGGTAGAAGGACCGCGCGAGCCGCGGATCGCGGACGGCCTCCGCGCTGAGGTCGGCGATGACGCGGACGGCGCGCAGGTCCTGCCGGAGCGCGCAGGCGTGGGCGACGTAGCCGCGGACGTCCTCGCGGAGGCTCCCGGTGTCGGGGACGGGGACGGAGGCCCAGGCGAACTCGCCCACGATCTGCTGGACCATGGCCTCCTTGGAGGCCCACCGGCGGTAGAGGGCCGCCTTGCCGACACCGGCCCGCCGGGCGACCGCCTCCATCGACATCCGGGCGTATCCGGTGTCGGCGAGCTCGTCGAGGACCGCCGCCGTGATCTTTCCGGTGACCTGCTCCCGCAGGAGGGCCGCCCCTGCTGCTCGACGTCCGTGGGTCGCCATGGCGCAACTCTAGTACGGAACAGAACGGAACGGTTGCGTTCCGGCCCTCCGGCGCATAGGTTCGGTGTCGTTATGGAACGGAACCGTTCCGGCGTTTATGTGTTCGGGGGTGAGCGGTGAGCGGGTACGAGCCCGAGGTGCTGGTGGTCGGAGCCGGTCCGACGGGGTTGGCGCTGGCCTGCGCGCTGCGCATGCAGGGCGTGACGGTGCGGGTGGTGGACGCGGCCCCCGGCCCGGCCTCCACCTCCCGGGCGAACATCCTGCACGCGCGGGGCGTCGAGGTGCTCGACCGGCTGGGCGCCCTGGGAGATCTGCCGCAGCGCTCGCTCACCGCGCTCACCCTCACGCAGCACTTGGACGGAGGCTCCGCGATCACGATCCGCTTCGGCGACCTGGGCCTGGGCGGCGCCCGGCCGGCGTTGTACGCCTCCCAGGCCGAGGTCGAGGCGGGACTGCGCAGCCGGCTGGCCGAGCTGGGCGTCGGCGTCGGCTGGGGCACCGCGCTGACCGGCCTCACCCAGGACGCCCACGGCGTCACCGCCGTCCTCGGTGACGGCCGGAGCCCGTTGAGGTGCGGATGGGTGGTCGGCTGCGACGGTGCGCACAGCACCGTGCGCAAGCTGGTCGGGATCGGCTTCCCCGGCGTCCGCGTCACCGAGCGGTTCCTGCTGGCCGACGTGCACGCCGACTGGCCGGTGGACCGGGCCGGGGGACACGGCTGGCCGCACCGGGACGGCCCGTTCTTCGCCGTGCCGATGCGCGAGGCCGGGCGCGCGGACGACCTGTGGCGGCTGATGGCCTACGACCCGGCCGGCGACGACGCACCGGGCGAGCACGAGATCCTGGAGCGCTTCCGCCGGCTCGTGCCCGAGCGGACCGGACGCACCGACATCCGCATCAAGGACGCGGTCTGGACCTCCGCCTTCCGCGTCCACCGCCGGCTGGCCGACGCCTACCGGCGAGGGCGGGTCCTCCTGGCCGGTGACGCGGCCCACATCCACAGCCCGCTCGGCGGCCAGGGCATGGTCACCGGAATGGGCGACGCCGAGAACCTCGCGTGGAAGCTCGCCCTCGTCGCGCGCGGGCAGGCCGCCGAACGGCTGCTCGACACCTACGAGGCCGAACGCCGCCCCCTGGCGACCGAGGTGCTGCGGCAGACCACCAACGTGACGAGGCTGCAGATCGGCGGCGGCCCGCTGCTGCGCCTCCTGCGCAGGCGGGTGATCGTGCCGATCACCGGCATGCCGGCGGTGCAACGACGGGCCGGCCTGCTCGCCTCCCAGCTGTGGGTCACCTACCGGCGCGGCCCGCTGGCCGGGGGCGCCGCATCCCGGCTCGGCCGCCGGCCGCGCCCCGGCGACCGGGTCCCGGACCTGGCGTGCCTGCGCCCCGACGGCGGCCGGACCCGCCTGCACGCCGAACTCGGCCGGCGATGGGTGCTGCTGGCTCCGGCCGAGGGCGCGCCGGCGCACCTCGCCGAGGCACGCGACCGGCTCGGGGCGGCGGTGACGGTGCTGACCTGCGGCTCCGGCCGGCGGGAGGTGTGGCTGGTCCGCCCGGACGCACACCTGGCCTGGCGCGGCCGGACCGCTCCGGAACGTCTCGGCCGGTGGCTGGACGGCGCGCTGCGGCAGGGGGACGCCCGGGCGTGACACCGCCGCGCCCCGCGCCGGTGGCGCCGCGACCACGCCTGCCCGTACCCGCGCCGGTGGCGCCGCCGGCGCCCCGCGCGGACCGCCGGCCGCGCCTTGCCCGGACGGCCTCCGGGGGGTTGGCTGGAGGCATGCCGTTGTCCATCACCGCGGTGCGCCACGGGGAGAGCACGTCCAACGCGGCGGCCAGGCGGGCCGAGGCCGAGTGCCGGGCCCTCGTCCTGGCGGGCCGGGACGAGGACGCCGAGCTGACCGGGCTCGGCCGCCGCCAGGCGACCCTGCTGGGCCGGCGGCTCGCGACCGGCCCCCCGCCCGGGGCCGTGTGGTGCTCGCCGTACCGGCGGGCGGTGCGGACCTGGGAGCTGATCGCCGCCGAGCTCCCCGCGGCGCCCGGCGCGGCACGCGAGGTACGGCTGGACCCCCGGCTCGGTGACCGCAGGATGGGAGTGCTTTCGGGCATGAACCTCGCCGCGATCCGCGAGCGCTTCCCGGAGGAGGCGGAGGCGCTGGTGCGCAGGCGCTACGACCACCGGCCCCCGGAGGGGGAGAGCTTCGCCGACGTCGTCGCCCGGGTGCGGGAGGCGCTCGGCGACCTGCGGGCCGCGTGCGCGGGGCGGCACGTGCTGGTCGTGGCGCACGACGCCGTGGTGCTGGCGATCCGGCACGTGCTGCTGGAGGCGGCGGGCGCGCTGGAGCACACGGCGATCGGCAACACCTCGGTCTCCGTGTGGCGGGGCGGCGCGATGGAGCTGTTCAACGACGTCGACCACCTGAGGGAGAGCGCGCCCTGACGCGCCCGGCCTGAAGGATCCCGTCGCTGATCCCTCAAGACTCGTGGCCGGCCGCGGGGTCCCTAAGGCCGGGGCGCCGCGGACGAGTCCGGTAGCCCGCAGGAGGCCGCGCCGCGGGCCGGTCGTCCCGCCGGCGGGTAACCCGGGGGAGGCCGCGCCGCGGGCCGGCCGCTCAGCCGGCGGCCGCCACGAACTCGCCCGGGACCGCCGCGCCGTCCACCAGCAGATCGGCGCGGGCGCGGGTGCCGTCGGTGGCGAACCACTCGTCCTCGGCGCGCATCCAGGTCCGCCACTGCGGCGCCAGGGCCGCGCCGTCCCGGGCCAGGGCGCGGGCCAGGCGGAGCTCCCGGGGCGCCTCCACCCAGACCACGTAGGAGACCGGGGCGGTGCGCCGGGCCGTGCTCACGCCCTCCAGCAGCAGGACCGGTGCGACCGGCACCTCCACCCGCTCGGCGAACACGCCGCGCACCCAGTCGTAGCGCCGGTAACGGCCCGGCTCACCCGCCGCCAGCGGGCCGAGCACCTGGTCCTCCACGTGCGTGAACCACGCCTCCGGCGGCTCGTCCCACGGCACCGGGAAGTCGTCGCTGTGGACCACCTGGCAGCCGAGCGCGCGGGCCAGCCGCCCGGCGAAGGTCGTCTTGCCCGACCCTCCGGGCCCGTCCACCGCGACGATCCGGACCGGCCCGCACGACGGCGCCAGCTCCCTGATCGTCGCGGCCAGTCCGGGGAAGGAGATCACGGCCGCCATGCCCCCATGGTGCCACCCGCCCCCGAGCGGACCGCCACGCGGGCGGGCAGCGCGGGGAGGGGGCGAGAGCGGCACCGGCGGGGGATGTCGGCGTCCGGGTTACCAATGGGTATCGTTCCGGGCGGGGATCCGGCACGGCCGCCGTGTCCCCCGTGCCGCTCCCGGCCCGCTTCGGCTAGGATCGGCCACTCTCACCCGGAGGTTGATCTTGCAGGGAGCCCTCGGCGACATCGTCGTCCTCGACCTGTCCCGCGCACTGGCCGGGCCGCACGCCGCGCAGATGCTCGGCGACCTGGGCGCCAAAGTGATCAAGGTGGAGCATCCCGGAGGAGGAGACGAGTCGCGGGGCTGGGGCCCGCCCTTCGTCGGCCCGGACCAGGACATCTCCACCTACTTCCTGGCCGCCAACCGCAACAAGCTCTCCGTCACCGCGGACCTCAAGTCCGCCGACGGCAGGGCCCTCATCGAGCGCCTGGTACGGCAGAGCGACGTGCTGGTCGAGAACTTCCGGACCGGCGTTCTGGACCGGCTCGGCTTCCCCGTGCAGCGGCTGCACGAGCTCAACCCCCGCCTGGTCGTCCTGTCGATCACCGGGTTCGGCCACGACGGTCCGGAGGGCGGCAGGCCCGGCTACGACCAGATCGCCCAGGGCGAGGCCGGGCTGATGAGCCTCACCGGGCCCTCGCCCGCCGAGCCGTACCGGGTGGGCGCCTCGATCGCCGACCTGCTCGCCGGCATCCACGGCGCCTACGGAGTGGTCGCCGCCCTCTACGAGCGGGAGCGGACCGGCCGGGGGAAGGTCGTGCGGACCTCGCTGCTGGCCGCGGTGACCGGCGTGCACTCCTACCACGGCACCGCCTGGACGGTCGGCGGCAAGGTTCCCGCCGCGGGCGGCAACCACCACGCCTCCATCGCCCCCTACGGCGCCTTCCGCTGCGCCGATGGCATGATCCAGATCGCGGTGGCCAACGAGGGGCAGTGGCGGAAGGTGGCCGCGCTGCTGGGCATCGATCCCGCCGACCCGCGGTACGCCACGAACCGGGAGCGGTTCACGCACCGCGAGGAGCTGATCGCCGACATGGAGGCGGCGCTCGCCGCGCACGACCGCGCCCACTGGCTGGCCGCGCTCGGCGGGCTCGGCGTGCCCGCCGGGGCGATCCGCTCCATCGACGAGGTCTACGCCGCCGAGCAGACCCGCTCCCAGGGCCTGGTCGTCACGGTGGAGCACCCCGTGCTCGGTCCCATCGAGCTGCCGGGCCCGCCGCTCCGCTTCGACGGCGAGCCCCCGCGCGAGCACACCGCGCCGCCCGCCCTCGGCCAGCACAACGACGAGGTGCTCGCCTGGCTGAAGGAGCGCGAGGGATGAGGCCGGAGCGGCCGGACGCGCGGGCCCTGATCGCGGCCGTCCTCGACCCCGGGACGTGGCGGTCCTGGGACACCCCGCCCGGCGACCCCGCCGAACCCGGGTCCGACTACGCCCGGGAGCTGGCGGAGGCCCGGGCCCGCTCGGGCTACGACGAGTCGGTGATCACCGGTGAGGGCCTGCTCGACGGGCGCAGGGTCGCGGTCGTCGCCTGCGAGTTCTCCTTCCTGGCCGGGTCGATCGGGGTGGCCGCCGCCGAGCGGCTCACCGCGGCCGTCGAGCGCGCCACCGCCGAGCGGCTCCCGCTGCTGGCCTCCCCCTCCTCCGGCGGCACCCGGATGCAGGAGGGCGCGCTGGCCTTCACCCAGATGGTGAAGATCACCGCCGCGGTGGCCGCGCACCGCGCCGCCGGCCTGCCGTACGTCGTCTACCTGCGCCACCCCACCACCGGCGGGGTCTTCGCCTCCTGGGGCTCGCTCGGGCACGTCACCGCGGCCGAGCCGGGCGCCCTCATCGGCTTCCTCGGGCCCCGGGTGTTCGAGTCGCTGCACGGCTACCCCTTCCCCGAGGGCGTGCAGGTCGCCGAGAACCTCTTCGCGCACGGCCTGGTGGACGCCGTCGTCTCCGCCGCGGACGCCCGCGAGATCGCGATCCGGGTGCTGTCGGTGCTCTGCGCCCCGCGCGGGGGGATCCGCCCGGGGCCGGAGCCGGACGGGAGCGTCCCGGAGGTCGGCGCCTGGGAGGCCATCACCCGCTCCCGCCGGGACGACCGGCCCGGCGTGCGGACGCTGCTCAGGTTCGCCGCGCGCGACGTCACGCCGCTCAACGGCACCGGTGAGGGCGAGAACGACCCCGGCCTGCTGCTCGCCCTGGCCCGCTTCGGCACGGCCCCCGCGGTCGTGCTCGGCCAGGACCGGACCCGCCAGCGGTCCGTGGCCCCGCTCGGCCCGGCCGGGCTCCGGGTGGCGCGGCGCGGCATGCGGCTCGCCTCGGAGCTGGGCCTGCCGCTCGTCACCGTGATCGACACGGCCGGCGCCGCGCTGTCGAAGGCGGCCGAGGAGGGCGGCCTCGCCGCCGAGATCGCCCGCTCCCTCGCCGACCTGGTGGTGCTCGACGCCCCGACGGTCTGCCTGCTGCTCGGCGAGGGCGCCGGCGGCGCGGCCCTGGCGCTGCTCCCCGCCGACCGGGTGCTGGCCGCCCAGCACGCCTGGCTGTCCCCGCTGCCCCCGGAGGGGGCCTCGGCGATCCTCTACCGGAGCGTGGACTTCGCCCCGGAGATCGCCGCCGCGCAGGGCGTGAAATCCGCCGACCTGCGGCGGGACGGCATCGTGGACCGGATCATCCCCGAGTCGCCCGACGCCGCCTACGAGCCGGAGGCCTTCTGCCGCCGGGTCGGCGCCGCGTTGGAGTACGAGATCGCCCACCTGCTGGATCGGGCTCCGGCCGACCGCCTCGCCGCCCGGCTGGCCCGCTACCGCGGCCTCGGCACCCGGGCCTGCGGCGCCTGACCTGCGGCGCCCGGGCCTGCGGCGCCGACCTGCGGCGCCCGGGCCTGTGGCGCCTGACCTGCGGCGCCCGGGCCTGCGGCGCCTGAGCGACGGTGCCGGACCCGGCGTACCCGGCGCCGCCCCTCCACAGGACCAGGCAGTTGTCCTCGTGGAGGTGGGCGCTCACCCCGCCCGCCGGGGGGACACCGGTGCCGTTGGGGGCGCCGTCGTAGACGCAGCCGCGGTCGAACGGGCTCTCCAGCCGCTGGAGCCGCCCGCCCCGCGCGTCGGCGAACGAGGGAGGCGCCGTGGCCGGAACGTCTATCACACCAGCGAGACACTTGACGGACGCGCCGGTTGACAGGAGCGCCGGAGGTTCCGCGGACCGGCGGGGACCGTCCGGGGCGGGGCCGGGCGCGGGGTCAGGAGTCGTTCAGGGCTCGGACCTGGCCGGGGTCAGCGGGACCGGGACGCGCTCGATCCGGAGGGAGACCACCTCGTCGCGGGGGACCACCACCTCGTAGGCGCCGTGGTCGACCATCCAGTAGCCCAGCGCCTCGGCCTTCATCCCGCTGTGCCCGGTGTAGGCGATGTGGAGGTTCCGCTCGCCGTTCTCCTCGGTGGCGTCCAGGACCAGGCAGGGCTCGCCGCCGAACGCGCCGACCGTGCGGACCAGCACCAGCCACTCGAGGTCCTCGCGGGCCACCGTGGTCCGCCAGTAGCCCCGGGCGGCCTCGAAGCCCTCGGCGGCCTCCTCGCTGAACAGCACCACCTCGCCCGGGTCCGGGCCGAGGGCCGCGGCGTACGTGCGCTCCCGGTAGCGGGCCAGGAAGCCCGAGGCCACCGGCTCGATCTCCCCGCTCATGGGACCGGCTGCCAGGTGAGGCCGTCGTAGCGGGCGAACAGGCGCTCCGGCCGGTCGATGGTCACGTGGATGATCTCTGCCCCCGGGGGGATCGGCATCGGCATGGTGTGGAACTGCGGCACGACGTGCTCGCGCGAGGTGGTGAAGCCGTTCCCGGCGAACGGCGGTGAATCGTTCCAGTCGCCGCCCATGTGCGGGCCGTACGGCACGACGTAGGTGTCGACGTCCCGGGCGGACCAGCGCATGAGGTAGAGCTCCGGCACGGTGACGCTCAGCTCCGACCCGTCGAACCCCAGGTCGAGGCCCATGAACAGCTGCGCGGGGGTGGTCAGCCGGGCGCAGTCCTGCACCCGGTAGACGTATCCCGAGATCACGGTCCGCTGCCCGGACAGGTAGGGCACGAGCAGCCGGGGCGGGATGACCTTCTGCATCTGCGTTCTACGTCCAGGTGGTTCACTCACAGATCGCATTTTACGGTCCGTTGACCTTGAGCCGCCGGTGTTCCAGGCAGGGCAGGAGCGCGCGGGCGGCGGGCGTGGCCTCCGGGTCGAGCACGCACGTCTGCACGGCGGGCGCCGGGCCGAGGTCGGCGCGGACCACCCCCAGCGGATCGACCAGCATGCTCCGGCCGATGCCGAAGCCGTCGGCCGCCCCGGGGTCCGGCGCCTGGCCCACCGCCGCGACCCAGGTGGTGTTCTCCAGCGCGCGGGCCCGCACCAGGGTCGCCCAGTGCTCCTCCTTCATCGGCCCGGACCCCCACGCGGCGATCACCGCGAACAGGTCGGCGCCGAGGTCCGCCAGCACCCGGGTCAGCTCGGGGAAGCGCACGTCGTAGCAGGTGACCAGCCCCACCCGGAGCCCGGCCAGCTCGACCACGACCGGGGTGTCGCCGGGCTCGACCAGGTCGGACTCGCGCGCCCCGAAGGAGTCGAACAGGTGGATCTTCCGATAGGCGGCCTTCAGCTCCCCGTCGGGGCCGAGGGCCACCGCGGTGTTGCGCACCCGGGCCGGGCCGCCGTCCGCGGCGGGACCGGAGCCCGTCTCGAACACCCCGGCGACCACGGCCAGGCCGTGCTCGCGGGCGGCCGCGGCCAGGCCGGTGACGAACGGGCCGTCCAGCGGCTCGGCCAGGCCGGTGATGCGCCTGCCGTACCGGGTGAGCGCGGCCTCCGGGAGGATCGCCAGCTCGGCGCCGTCGGCGGCGGCCCGCGCCAGGGCGCGGCGGGCCCGCTCCAGGTTGGCGGCGGGGTCGGTGGCGACCGGGATCTGGCACAGGGCGATGCGGGTCACGCCTGCGACCCTACCCGGCGGTTCGGCACCGGTTCCAGCCATGTCAGGCACCGCCAGAGCCACTCCAGCGGGCCGTACCGGAAGCGCGCCAGCCACCAGCGGCCGGAGAGCGCCTGCGCGGCCAGGACGGCCAGCGCGAACGCCACCCCCGTCAGCCGGGTCCCGTCGGCGGTCAGCAGCGGCAGCGCCGCCGTGATGACGACGGTGCTCACCAGGTAGTTCGTCAGCGCCATCCGGCCCAGCGGGTTGAGGACCGCCGTCAGCGGGCCGCGCAGCCGGGTGCGCAGGAGCAGCAGCAGGCCCGTGCAGTAGGCCGTCGCGCACGCCAGCCCGGCGGCGACGTAGACGCCGGGGAAGTACAGCGCGGGATCGGTGAGGGAGGCGTCCCAGAGCAGGACCAGCCCGGCGCCGGCCGCCGCGCTCACCGCGAAGACGGGCGCCGCCAGGCGCGCCGGCGGGCGGTAGGCCGTCAGGGCCGCGCCCAGCAGGAACAGCCCCGGGATGAGCACCGCCACGAACACCGGCTCGCCCGCGACGCCGATGACGAACCCGCCGCCGATCTGGGCCGCCCACGCCGTCGCCGCGGCCCCGAGCACCAGCACCGCCGGGCGCGGCAGGAACGAGGCGGGCAGCAGCACCAGCATCCCGAACAGCGCGTACGGCAGCAGCACCTCGCCCGGGTTCGCCCACCAGTGCGCGGCGCCGAAGCAGGCCAGCACCAGCAGCCGGCGCAGCAGCGCCAGCCGGGGGTACGGGGTCCGCGCGGCGGCGGAGTCGAGGAACAGCACGAAGCTCACCCCGAACAGGAACGAGAAGACCGGATAGAACCGGCCCTGGAACAGGTTCTCGACCACCCAGTCGACGGGCGCCCGCCCGGGGGCCGCCATGGCCCCGCGGGTGTGCTGCCAGGTGTTGACCACCATGATCCCGCAGAGGGCGAAACCGCGGAGGGCGTCCAGTTCGTGCAGCCTGCGCGTCACCGGATCACCCTAGTGGCGGGCCCCGCGCGGCGTCACCCGCGGGGTGCTCAGGCGGTGCCGCGGACCACCAGCGTGGTGGGCAGCACGGCGGGCGGGGGAGGGGCGGCGGCCGGGTCGTCGATCATGGCGATCAGGGCGGTGGCGGCGGCGGTGCCGAAGCCCGCCTTGTCCTGGGCGACGGTCGTCAGGCCCGGCTGCACCAGCGCGGCGAGCTCGATGTCGTCGAAGCCGACCACCGCGATGTCCTCGGGGACCCTCAGGCCCGCCTCGGTGATCGCGCGGATCGCGCCGATCGCCATCTCGTCGCCGGCGACGAAGACCGCGTCGGGGCGCTCGTCGAGCTCCAGCAGGCGCCGCATCGCCGCGTGCCCGCCGGCCAGGTAGAAGTCGCCCTCGGCGACGTACTCGCCGCGGGCGGGCAGGCCGAGCTCGGCGAGCGCGGCGCGGTAGCCGGCCAGCCGCTCGGCGCCCGGTGCGGTGCGGACCGGCCCGGCGATCGTGGCGATCGCCCGCCGGCCGCGCCCGTGCAGGTGGTGCACGGCGCCGCGGGCGCCGCCGGCGTTGTCGGAGATCACATGGGTCGCCCGGGGCCCCGTGACCGGGCGGTCCAGTGAGACGCAGGGCACGCCGCTGCCGGCCAGCCGGAGCAGGGCCGGATCCTCCGTGCCGTCGTCGATGAACACCACGCCGTCGAGATCGTGTCTTCTGACGGCGCGGTCGTGGCTTCCCTCGCCGTCACCCGTGGCGAGCATGAGAAGGTGATATCCGCGGTCGCTCAGCGCCGTTTTGAGGCCGATGAGGATTTCCTGGAGAAAGGGATGCCGCCATCCGGGCCGCCGGTGGTGCGTGTCCCAGACGAGGCCGACCATATGTGATTTCTTTGTGGCAAGGGTCCGCGCGGACTCGTTCGGCAGGTAGCCGATGCGGGCCGCGGTGTCGAGCACGTTCTTTCGGGTGTCGGGATTCACCACCTCGGGCCTGTTGAAGACACGGGAGACTGTCGCCACCGACACGCCGCACTGACGTGCCAGCTCTCTGATCGTTGCCACGACCGCACACTATCGCATCTCTGATGTAACCGGTTTCATGTAACCGGTTACACGGGACCGTAGCCATCCCGGGCGCCCCCGTCAAGACCCGGCCTCCGTGACAGTGGGAAGAACGGTGGATTTCCGTGGGATCAGAACGGGCCGACCGTGTGTTACATATCCGTTACTTGACATGGGTGCCTTTTCTCTATGGAATTCGGTCACCGCTCGTTGCCCGCGGTCGCGCATTTCCCCGTCTCTGGGACGCCCTCCTCTCCGATGAGAACAAGGAGCCCCCCATGTCCTCGGGAATGCCCTCGGGAAAGCTGCGCCTGGTGGCGGGAGCCGCCGCGCTGGGACTGCTCGTCGCCGGCTGCGGATCACAGGGATCGCAGGGAGGCGCCGCCGGCTCCGGCGCCCCCGCCGACGGGAAGATCACCCTGACCCTCAACCTCTTCGGCAACATGGGCTTCAAGGAGCTCTACGCCGAGTACGAGGCCGCGCACCCGAACATCAAGATCGTCGAGCGGACCTCCGCCTACAACGACCACCACCGCAACCTCGCCGCCCACCTGGCGACCAAGCAGGGCGCCGCCGACATCGAGGGGATCGACACCGGCTTCATCGCCCAGTTCCGCGGCCAGCCCCAGCACTTCACCGACCTCAACCAGCACGGGGCCGCGCAGCTGAAGGACCGCTGGCTGCCGTGGAAGTGGGAGGCGTCCCTGGCCAAGAACGGCGCCCAGATCGGCTACGGCACCGACGTCGGCGGCCTGGCCATGTGCTACCGCAGGGACCTGTTCGCCAAGGCGGGCCTGCCCACCGAGCGCGACGAGGTCTCCGCGCTCTGGCCCGACTGGGCGTCGTACTTCGAGGCCGGGAAGAAGTACACCGCGAACAAGCCCGAGGGCGCCGCCTTCTTCGACGGCGCGCCGCAGATCTTCAACGCCATGGTCGGCCAGCTGCCCGTCGGCTACTACGACACCTCCGACAAGGTGGTCGTCGCGACCAACCCGGAGATCCGCAAGGCCTACGACCAGGTCCTGGCGGCCGTGGCCGGCGGCCAGTCCGCCAAGCTCGTCGGCAGCTCGCCCGCGTGGAACACCGGCTTCGCCAAGAGCCAGTTCGCCACCATCGCCTGCCCCGCCTGGATGCTCGCCAAGATCCAGGACCAGGCGAAGGCGTTCGCCGGCCAGTGGGACGTCGCCGCCATCCCCGGCGGCGGCGGCAACTGGGGCGGTTCCTACCTCACCGTCCCCGCCCAGGGCAAGCACATCAAGGAGGCCGTCGAGCTGGCCGCCTGGCTGACCGCCCCCGAGCAGCAGATCAAGGTCTTCGGCAAGCACGGCATCCTGCCGTCGACCGTGGAGACCTACGACAAGCCCGAGGTCAAGAACCTGACCCACGAGTTCTTCAACGACGCCCCCATCGGGGAGATCTTCACCACCGCGGCGCGCAACCTCAAGCCGCAGTACCAGGGGCCGCGCGCCGGCGACATCCAGACCGCGCTGCGCGACGGGATGAACCGCGTCGAGGAGGGCAAGCAGACCCCCGACCAGGCCTGGGAGCAGATCCTCAAGGACATCGAGCGCATCGACAGGTGACCCGCGGACGCAGTGAGCCGGGAGGCCGGCGGGAGGTCAGGGCCCGCCGCCCTCCACGGTCCGCCGTCCGCGGGGCCCCGCGCCCCGCGGACGGCGGGCCCCGCCCGGGACCTCCGTCACGCCCCGCACAAGGGATGAGAAACCGATGACCCCCGTCACCCCGCGGCCGCGGCGCCGCCTCGCCTACACGCTCGACGTCAAGGGCTCGCCGTACCTGTACATCTCCCCGTTCTTCCTGCTGTTCGGCGCGCTCGGCCTGTTCCCCCTCCTCTACACCGCCTACGTCTCGCTGACCGACTGGAACCTGCTGGAGACCACCCGGCAGTGGGTCGGCTTCGACAACTACGCCGAACTGCTCGCCGACGACTACTTCTGGAACGCGCTGTTCAACACGGTCAGCATCTGGCTGCTCTCGACGATCCCGCAGCTGCTGGTCGCGCTGGCCGTGGCGCACATGCTCAACCGGAGCCTGCGCGCCAAGACCTTCTTCCGCATGGGCGTGCTGCTGCCCAACGTCACCTCGATCGTCGCGGTCACGATCATCTTCGCCCAGCTCTTCGGGCGCGACTTCGGCATGGTCAACTGGCTGCTCGGAGCGGTCGGCCTCGACCCGATCGACTGGCAGGCCGGCACGCTCAGCTCCCACATCGCCATCTCGGTGATCGTGATCTGGCGGTGGACCGGCTACAACGCGCTGATCTACCTGGCGGCCATGCAGGCCGTACCGGAGCACGTCTACGAGGCCGCCACCATCGACGGCGCCGGCCAGTGGACCCAGTTCTGGAAGATCACCATCCCGATGCTCCGGCCGACGATCATCTTCACCGCGGTCGTCTCCACCATCGGCGGCTTCCAGATCATCGCCGAGCCGCTGCTGTTCCAGGCCGGCACCGGCAATCCGACGGGCGGCTCCGACCGGCAGTTCCAGACCGTCGGCCTCTACCTCTACGAACAGGGCTTCGGCCTGTACGAGTTCGGCTACGCCTCGGCGATCGCCTGGACCCTCTGCCTGGTCATCGTGGTCATGGCGCTCGTCAACTTCTCCATCACCCGACGGATCAAGAGCGGCTGACCCATGGCGACCACACTCACCCCCGCACCCCCGGCGACGACCGGCCGCGCCCTGCGGCGGACGCGGACCCGCAGGCAGAAAGGGCCGCGCACGGCGGGCTTCTGGACCTACGCCGCGCTCGTCGCCTTCCTGCTCGGCTCGCTGTTCCCGATCTACTGGTCCCTGATCGTCGCCTCGCACGACAACGAGGCGATCGGCAAGGTGCCGCCCGTGCTCACCCCCGGCGGCCACCTCTTCGAGAACATCGCCCGCGTCTTCGACACCACCGCCTTCGGCCAGGCCCTGGCCAACTCCTTCCTGGTCTCCGGCACGGTCACCGTCTCGGTCGTCCTCTTCTCGACCCTGGCCGGCTTCGCCTTCGCCAAGCTCCGCTTCCGGGGCCGCAAGGGCCTGCTCGTCGCGGCGATCGCCACCACGACCGTCCCGCACCAGCTCGGCATCATCCCGCTCTACATCCTCATGGGCGAGCTCGGCTGGACCGGGCGGATCGAGGCCGTGATCGTCCCCGGCCTGGTGACGGCGTTCGGAGTGTTCTTCATGACGCAGTACCTGACCGGCGCCGTCCCCGACGAGCTGCTGGAGGCCGGGCGGATGGACGGCTGCACCACCATCCGGCTGTTCTGGCACGTGGTGCTGCCCGCCGCCCGGCCCGCCGCGGCCGTCCTCGGCCTGTTCACCTTCATGCAGGCCTGGAACGACTTCTTCTGGCCGCTGGTCGTGCTCACCCCGGAGAACCCGACCGTCCAGGTCGCGCTCTCCACCCTGGCCAGCGGCTACACCACCGACTTCGCACTCGTGCTGACCGGTACGGTGATCGCGACCATCCCCATGGTGGTCGTCTTCACACTGCTGGGCAGACAGATCATCGGAGGAATCATGTCTGGAGCGATCAAGGGATGACGGCCGTCGAAGCGCAGGCCCAGGAGACCCGGCTCTTCCCCCCGGGGTTCGTATGGGGTGTGGCCACCTCGTCCTACCAGATCGAGGGGGCGGCCGACGCCGACGGGCGCGGCCCGTCGATCTGGGACGCCTTCTCCCGGGTGCCCGGCGCCGTCGCGGCGGGCGAGACCGGCGACGTGGCCTGCGACCACTACCACCGCTGGCCGCAGGACGTCGAGCTGATGGCCCGCCTGGGCGTCGGCGCCTACCGGTTCTCCGTGGCCTGGCCGCGGATCTTCCCGCAGGGCGACGGGCGCGTCGAACGGCGCGGCCTCGACTTCTACCGCCGCCTGGTGGACGCCCTCAACGAGCGGGGCATCACCCCGTTCGTCACCCTCTACCACTGGGACCTGCCCCAGGCGCTGGAGGAGCGCGGCGGATGGCGGGTGCGCGAGACCGCCGAGCGCTTCGCCGAGTACGCGGCGACCGTGCACGAGGCGCTCGACGGCGTGCCGTACTGGATCACGCTGAACGAGCCGTACTGCTCGTCGATCACCGGGTACGCCGAGGGCCGGCACGCCCCCGGCGCCCGCGAAGGCCACGGCGCCCTCGCCGCCGCCCACCACCTGCTGGTCGGGCACGGCCTGGCGGTCGCCCGGCTGCGGGAGAACGCCCGCGCCGGCGAACGGGTCGGCGTCACCCTCAACATGTCCCCGGCCGTGCCGGCGAGCCCGTCACCCGAGGACGCGGCCGCCGCCCGCCGCATGGACCTCATGGTCAACCGGCAGTTCACCGAGCCGCTGCTGGGCGCCGCCTACCCCGGCGACATGGCCGAGGTCTACGGGGGGATCAGCGACTTCTCCTTCCGCCGCGACGGCGACCTGGCGCTCATCTCGGCGCCCCTGGACTTCCTCGGGGTGAACTACTACTACCCCATCCACGCCGCCGCGGCGCCGTACGAGCAGCCCGACCCGGCGCTGCGCTCGGCCTTCGACATCGGCGTGCGCACGGTCGCGCCGGACGGGCCGCCGGTCAGCGGGCTCGGCTGGCGCATCGAGCCGCGCGGCCTGCACGACACCCTCACCGGCCTGGCCGCCCGCTACCCGGACCTGCCGCCGGTCTTCATCACCGAGAACGGCTACGGCGACGACGGCGCGCTCGACGACACCGGCCGCGTCGAGTACCTGCGCGACCACCTCGCCGCCACCGCGGCCGCGGTCGACGCGGGCGTGGACGTGCGCGGCTACTTCTGCTGGTCGCTGCTGGACAACTTCGAGTGGGCCCGCGGCTACGCCGCCCGGTTCGGCCTCGTCCACGTCGACTACGCCACCCAGGAGCGCACTCCCAAGACCAGCTACCACTGGTACCGCGAGGTGATCGCCGAGGGGATCTGACCCGGGCCCGCGCCGCTCCCCGTCCCGGCGGGGAGCGGTTACCCTGGGCCGGGTGAGCGATCCCCTGGTGGCGCGGATGCGCGCGTTCGGCACGACGATCTTCGCCGAGATGACGGCGCTCGCCCTGCGGACCGGCTCGGTCAACCTCGGCCAGGGCTTCCCCGACACCGACGGGCCGCCCGCGATGCTGGAGCGGGCGGTCGAGGCGGTCCGCTCCGGTCTCAACCAGTACCCGCCCGGCCCCGGCCTCCCGGAGCTCCGCCGGGCCGTCGCCGCGCACCGCGCCGACCACCACGGCCTGGCCTACGACCCCGACGGGGAGGTCCTCGTCACGGTCGGGGCGACCGAGGCGATCGCCGCGTCGGTCCTCGCGCTCTGCGAGCCCGGCGACGAGGTGATCGCCTTCGAGCCCTACTACGACTCCTACGCCGCCTCCGCCGCCCTGGCCGGAGCCGTGCTCCGCCCGGTCACGCTCCGTCCGGCCGGGGGCCGCTTCACCTTCGACCCGGACGAGCTGGCGGCCGCGGTCGGTCCCCGGACCCGGGCGATCCTGGTCAACTCCCCGCACAACCCCACCGGGACCGTGTTCACCCGGGAGGAGCTGGAGGCCGTCGCCGCGCTCTGCGCCACCCGCGACCTGATCGCGATCACCGACGAGGTCTACGAGCACCTGACCTTCGACGGCGTCCCGCACATCCCGCTCGCCACCCTGCCCGGCATGCGCGAGCGCACCGTGATGATCTCCTCGGCGGGCAAGACCTTCTCGGTGACCGGCTGGAAGACGGGCTGGGTCTGCGCGCCGGAGCCGCTGGTGCGGGCCGTGCAGACCGTCAAGCAGTTCCTCACCTTCACCGCCTCCGCCCCCTGGCAGCTGGCCGTGGCCCACGCCCTGCGCCACGAGCTCGACTGGGTGGCGGAGCTGCGCACCGGACTGCAGGCCAAGCGCGACCGCCTCGTCTCCGGCCTGTCCGCGGCCGGGTTCGGGGTCTACCGCCCCGCCGGGACCTACTTCGTCCAGGCCGACATCCGTCCCCTCGGCTTCACCGACGGCCTGGTCCTGGCCCGTGAGCTGCCCTCCCTGGCGGGTGTGGTCGCCGTCCCCACCCAGGTCTTCTACGCCCGCCCCGACCGCGGCCGGCACTTCGTGCGCTTCGCCTTCTGCAAACGCGACGAGGTCATCGACGAGGCGGTGACCAGGCTGCGGAAGCTCTCCTGAAGCGTCCTGACCTGGAGGAACGCACTGGAGAGGTTTTGGCGGGGCCTGAGGGCGTCCGGCGGGGTCGGCTTCCCGTTCGGCTCCCCGCGCAAGCGGGACCGACGCCTGTCCGGCGGCACCTGGACAGGTCCCGCCCCGCGGCCACGCGCTTCTGCGGCCGGCCACCGGCCGGACCTCCGAGGTGAGCGCCTTCGTCCGGACCCTCCTCACGGTCGCCGCATCGCCTCAGCCGGCCGCGCGCAGCACCGCGGCGATGAGCCGGTGGTTCTCTTCGGCCCCGCCGCCTCCGCCGGCGGCGAAGCGGTTGCGCGTGTAGCCGTAGGCGACTCCGCTTCCCGGGTCGGCGAACGACTGCGCGCCCACGGCGCCGCTGTGCCCGAACGCGTCGGCGCCGAGCGGGGGGTAGCGCACCCCCTGGGCCTCGAAGCCCAGGAGGAAGTGGTCGGGCTCACCGGTGACCAGGTCGGTGCCGGTCGCGTGCGGCTTGGTGAACTCGGCCAGGGTCGCGGGGGCCAGCAGCGGCGGCCGCCCGTCGATCCCGGAGACGGCCGCGGCGTACAGCGCGGCCAGGCCGCGCGCGTTGCCCACGCTCCCCGAGGAGGTGGGACCCAGCGCGCGTACGGCCCGCGTGTTGGCGAACTCCACCAGGTCGGTCGGCGGGGTGGCGTTGAGGTTGAAGGCGATCCCGGTCAGGCTGTCCGGCGCCGGAGCGCCCCGCCCGCCGTCACGTGCCGGCCGCACCGGCAGGTAACGGGCCTCCAGGGCCTCGGGCAGCCCCAGGTAGAGGTCCAGCCCGTAGGGGGCGCGCACCCGCTCCTCGTAGACGTCCTGGACCGACCGGCCGGTCACCCGGCGCACCACCTCGCCGACGAGCGCCCCGACGACGAACGCGTGGTAGCCGTACGCGCTCCCGGGCCGCCAGTAGGGTCTCTGCGCGGCCAGCCGCGGGGCGAGCAGCCGGTCGTCGGCCAGCTCCGCCGCACTGAACCCGCCGTCCACGCCGATCAGCCCCGCACGGTGCGCGAGCAGGTCGCGGAGGGTGACGTCGCTCTTGCCGCCCGCGGCGAACTCCGGCCAGTCCGCGGCCACGGCCCGGTCCAGGTCCAGCACGCCGTCCTGGACCAGCAGCGCGACGACCAGGTAAGCCGCGCCCTTGCCCGACGAGTACAACGCGAACAGGGAGCCGCCGGTCACACCGGGCCCCGCCCACAGGTCCACCACCTGCCGGCCGGCCAGGCGTACGGCGAGCTGCGCGCCCAGCCCGGGCTCGGCGGCGACGACCGCGGCGAACTCGTCCCTGACCTCCTCGAAGCCGTCGGCGACGGCGCCTTCCACCCGCATGCCGTCCACCCCCTCACGCGGCCTTGGCGGTCAGCGCGTCCAGCAGGTCCCGGAGCAGGCCGACGGTGGTGTCGTCGGTCAGGTCGCCGCCCTCGTCGAAGCGTTCGTGCGCGCGGAAGACGATCACCTCGGGCTTGACGACCACGTCGGAGTCGGTCCGGACGAAGACCTGCCGGAGGGCGAGCTGGGCGCGCACGGAGCCGAAGTCGCTCGGGGAGGCCCCGATGACGGCGACCGGCTTGCGGAGCAGCGGCAGGCCCTCGGTCCCCGTCCAGTCGGTGCTGACCCAGTCGATGGCGTTCTTCAGGACGCCGGGGATGGAGTAGTTGTACTCCGGTGTGGCGATCAGCAGCCCGTCGGCGGCGGTGACGCGGTCGCGCAGCTCCCGCACGACCCGGGGGCGGGTGCGCGGGGTGTCGAGATCCAGGTCGTAGGGCGGGATGTCGCGCAACCCGTCGTAGATCTCGATCGAGACGCCGCCGGGAGCGTGCTTCCGGGCGGCGCGCAGCAGCGCGGTGTTGTGCGATCCGGCGCGCAGGCTGCCGGAGACGCCGAGAATCCTGATCTCGCTCATCAACGATCATCCTCCTTGTGCAGGCAGGGCCGCCGTCGGTGGCGGCGACCAGAACTGTACTGGAGAGTTCATGTGAACTCAACTGTTCAGTTCAGGTGGTGCTATCGTGTGAGAGTGAGCTCGAACACCAAGCACATCCCGTCGGGGGAGCGCGCGGCACGGAAGCGGGCCGCCATCCTCCGCGCGGCCCGCGAGGCGTTCCTGGCCGGCGGCTTCGGCGCCGGGATCGACCAGATCGCCGCCGAGGCGGGTGTGTCCAAGGTGACCGTCTACAACCACTTCGGCAGCAAAGAGGAGCTGTTCGTCGAGGTGGTGCGCGACAGCCTGGAGCAGGCGCTGGGGGACTCCCTGCGCGTCATGTGCGAAGATCTGCGGGGCGGCGACGACATCCGCGAGGTTCTCGTCCGTACGGCACGCGGATGGGTGCGTGGCCTGGTCACCCGTGACATCGCCGCCCTGCGCGCCCTGATCGCCGCCGAGTCACGCCGGTTCCCCGAGCTGGGCCGCGCCTGGCGCGAGCGGGGGCCGGACCGCTTCGCCGGGCCGCTCGCGGAGGCGCTGAGCCGGCAGGACGGTCTGCGCATACCCAACATGGACCTGGCGCTCGTCCAGTTCTACGCCCTGGTGCTCTACCCCCACATCGTGCACAGCGCCTATGGCGACACCCTCGGTGAGGACTTCACCGACGAACTGATCACGACGGGCGTGGACATGTTCCTGAGCTACTACCGCACCCGCTGACCTCCGACCGGGGCGGGAGGTCCGGCATGCCGGGCCCGGCCTCCGCATCACCCCGGGCTGCCGCGAGGTCCTCCTCGGGGAGGTGGAGCCGGGTGTTCGCCACCGCATGCGCCCCGTCATCCGCGAGATGCACCCGGCGACCGTCCGGGGCCGTGTAACCACCGCCTCGGACGATGCCGGCCGTGTCTCGTGCGATCGCACGCAGCCGGGTGCCCATGATCCGCATCGTGACATCCGGACGGCTCCCACCGCGAGGGATTCGTTCTCAGGCCCCTGGCCGCCGCCCGCGGAGATCCCCTGTCAGGAGCTCCCGGGCGAGTGGCTCCGTGGCGTCCGGCCCGCGGAGCCTCCGCGAAAACCCGTTGGCGGACCACGGCGGCCGCTGCTAGCGTGCCGGAGGCCGCGCCGGAGAACGAGGAGGTGATACCCGTGACCGCAGTATCGACATGGGTGCTCCCCTCCGGGGTCGCGGTCGGGCGGTAGGTCGTCCGGGAGCGCCGTTCAGAGCACTCCCGAAAGGCACGACCATGCGATTCACCTCCGAGCGGCGCCTCGATGACGGCGTCCTCGAACGCGGATTCACCCTCGGCGAGATCCCCGGCATCCTGTGGACGCCCTCACCCGCATCCGCGCCGGCGCCGCTGATCCTGCTCGGCCACCCCGGCGGGCTGCACGCGATGTACCCCCGGCTGGCGGCCCGGGCCCGGCGGTCCGCGGCGGACGGCTTCGCCGCGGCCGCCATCGAGCTCCCCGGAAGCGGTGACCGGCCCCGCTCGGCCGCCGCCGAGCGGGCCCGCGCCGACCTGCAGCGGGCGCTGGAAGCCGGCGAGCCGGTCGACGACGAGATCGTCGACCGGCTCGTCCTCCCGCTGGTCGAAAAGGCGGTCCCGGAATGGCGGGCCGCCCTGGACGCCCTGCTTCCGCTGCCCGGGATCGGCGGCCCGGTCGGGTACTCGGGGGGAGTGATCTCCATCGGGATCCGGCTGGCGGCGGTCGAGCCGCGCATCTCGGCCGCCGTTCTGTTCGCCGGGAGCTTCGTGCCCCGCACCCTGTTCGAGGAGGCCCGCCGGGTCACCATTCCGCTGCACGTCCTGCTGCAGTGGGACGACGAATGGAACGACCGGCAGGCGGCCCTGGAGCTGTTCGACGCCTTCGGCTCCAGGGAGAAGACGCTGCACGCCAACATGGGCGGGCACACCGGCGTCCCGCGGTTCGCGGGAGAGGCCGCGGCCCGGTTCCTCACCCGGCATCTGAGCTAGCCGCCGCCCGGGGTGTGTTCTGACCAGGGGTGTGGACTCCCCGGAAACGGCCACCGCCGTCACACCCCGGCTCGCCGGCGGGAGCGCGGCCCGCGGGGGACCGCCAGCGCGGCCGCCACGCCGGTCACGGCGACCGCGGCGGCGGTGAGGACGGCGAGCCGCAGCCCGTCGGCGGCGGTGGCGGTGGCCCGCAGCGTCTCCCCGGCCGGGCCGGTGGCGCCGTGGCCGGCCACGGCCACCAGGACCGCCAGGCCCGCGCCGCTGCCCGCCTGCAGGACGGTGGAGGCGAGGCCGGAGACCGCGCCCTGCTCGTGCGGGGCCACGCCGGTCGAGGCGAGGATGAACATGGTGTTGAACGACAGGCCGACGCCCAGCCCGAAGCCGACGAGGCCGGGCAGCAGAGCGGGACAGGAACCGCCGGCGGACAGGCTCGACGCCAGCAGCGCCGTACCCGCCGCGCCGGTGACCAGGCTCAGGACCAGCGTGCCGCGCAGCCCGAGGTGCGGGATCAGCCGCTCGGCGGCCAGGTTGCCCGCGGTGATCCCCAGGGTGGGCCCGAGGAAGGCCAGGCCCGACCGCAGGGCGTCGTAGCCGAGCACGTCCTGGAAATGCAGCGTGAGGAGGTACGGCACGCACTGCAGGGTCAGACCGTAGACCAGGATGGCCCCGGCCGCGGCGCTCGTGTGCCGGTTGGACAGCAGCCCGAGCGGCATCAGCGGGCTGCCGCCTGCCCGGCGATCCCGGACTGCAGGGGATGGACCTGTTCGCCGCGGAGGCCGGCTCGGAGTCGGAGGAGAAGCTGCGCTACCTGGCCGCCACCACCTCGCGTGAGCCCTCGGCCCCCGCGCCCTCCGGATGACCGGCGCGTACCGGGGCGCCCCCTCCACCGGCGCCGGCCGCACCGCTCGGGACCGCGCACCCCGAGGACGCCGGCGCCCCGGTGGACCCGGTGCTCAAGGCGCTGCGTCCCGACCCGCGCCGGCCGGGCGGCCGGTCCCGCCGGCGGAAGGAGGCCCGCCGGCCGACGCGCCCGGCCGTGCCCGCTCGGAGTGGTCCCGGACGATCCGGACCGGGAGGTGGCTGGTCGCGATGGCGGTGCGGACGGCCGCGGCCAGCAGGCCGTACTCGACGGCCCGGGAGGAGCTCGCCCGGTAGGCCAGGCCGATGGTCCGGTGGGGCGCCGGGGCGGAGAAGCGGCGCAGGGCCAGCGGCACTCCCTTGCCCGTCTCCACGGGGACCGTCGACTCCGGGATGAGCGTCACGCCCAGCCCGCCCGCGACCAGTTGGACCAGCGTCGGCAGGCTGGTGGCGTAGGTGGTGGCGGTGGCCCGCGCGCCGACCTCCCGGCAGACGTCGATGGCCTGCTCCCGCAGGCAGTGCCCCTGGTTCAGCAGGACGATGTCCAGGTCCTTGAGCACCTCGCGCTCCAGCGGGCCGGAGCCGTCGGCCAGCGGATGCCCCGCCGGCACGGCGAGCAGGAAGTCCTCGTCGTAGAGCGGCTCCTCGACCACCCCGCCCGCCTCGGTCGGCAGGGCCAGCAGCACCATGTCGAGGCGGCCCTCGCGCAGCTCCCGCAGGATGGTCTCGGTCTTCGCCTCCTGCACGGTCGGCCTGAGCCGGGGGAAGTGCCGGGTGAACATCGGCAGCAGCACCGGGAGCACGTACGGCGCCACCGTCGGGATCACCCCGAGATGGGCGGGGCCGCTGAACGGCCCGCGGCTGTCGGCGACCTCGTCCAGCAGGTCGTCCACCGCCTTGAGCACCCGGGCGGCGTGGAGCGCGACCCGCTCGCCGGCCGGTGTCAGCAGCACCTTGCGGGTGGTCCGCTCCACCAGCTGGGTGTGCAGGGTCTCCTCCAGGGCCGCGACGGCCCCGGACAGGGCGGGCTGGCTCATCCTCAGCGAGGCGGCGGCCTCCCTGAAGTGCAGGTGATCGGCCACGGCGAGGAAGGCGCGCAGCTGGGCCAGGGTGGGAGAGGGGTGACTGATAGGTATCACCTTTCAGAATGGTCCGACTCCTCGATTTCTCAGATCAATACTAGGTGCGGGATGGTAGATCACGACAGCGACGTCCTCTTCAAAGGAGATCTGGACTTGCTCACCATCGGCGACAGCTTCCCTGAGTACGAGCTCACCGCGTGCGTCTCCCTCGACCCGGAGAACGCGTTCCGGACGATCGACCACAAGACCTACGAGGGCAAGTGGCGGGTGGTCTTCTCCTGGCCCAAGGACTTCACGTTCGTGTGCCCGACCGAGATCGCGGAGTTCGGCAGGCTCAACGAGGAGTTCGCCGACCGCGACGCCCAGGTCCTGGGCTTCTCCGTGGACTCCGAGTACGTCCACCACGCCTGGCGCAAGGACCACCCGGACCTGCGCGACCTGCCGTTCCCGATGATGTCCGACATCAAGCGCGAGCTGTCCACCGCGCTCGGCATCCTCGGCGAGGACGGCGTCGCCCAGCGCGCCACCTTCATCGTCGACCCGAACAACGAGATCCAGTTCGTCATGGTGACCGCGGGCTCCGTCGGCCGGAACGTCAAGGAGGTCCTGCGGGTCCTCGACGCCCTGCAGTCCGACGAGCTGTGCCCCTGCAACTGGAACAAGGGCGAGGCGGGCCTCGACGCGCAGAAGCTGATGGCGGGCGTCTGATGCCGGTCGAGAACCTCAAGGGCGCGCTGCCCGACTTCGCCAAGGACGTCAAGCTCAACCTGGGCTCGCTCGTCACCACCTCCGCGCTGGACGAGCAGCGGCTCTGGGGGACGCTGCTCGCCTGCGCGGCGGCGACGAGGTCCCGCCGGGTGATCGCCGAGATCTCGGACGAGGCCGCCGGTGTCCTCTCCGCGGAGGCGTTCCGGGCCGCCCGGGGTGCCGCGGCGGTCATGGCGATGAACAACGTCTACTACCGGTCGGTGCACCTCATCGGTGACGAGGCGTACGCCGCCATGCCCGCCAAGCTCCGTATGACGATCATCGGCAACCCGGGCGTGGACAAGGCCGACTTCGAGTTCTGGTGCCTGGCGGTCTCGGCGATCAACGGCTGCGGGCGCTGCCTGGAGTCGCACGAGCAGGTGCTCCGTCAGGCGGGC
This sequence comes from Planomonospora alba, assembly GCF_039534085.1. Lineage (NCBI taxonomy): Bacteria > Bacillati > Actinomycetota > Actinomycetes > Streptosporangiales > Streptosporangiaceae > Planomonospora > Planomonospora alba. The sequence goes on along the minus strand of NZ_BAAAUT010000063.1, from coordinate 613 downwards.
GTGCCCCGCGAGCAGATCCAGGAGGGCATCAGGATCGCCGCGGTGGTCAACGCCGTCGCGGCGGTCCTGGAGTCCGAGGCCGCGCTGGCCGGGGCCTGACCTTCCCGGGGGCTTCCGGGCGGCTCTGTGCCCCCTGGTGAAATCTGGACAACTGGGATGTTTTGGTCGGATGGTGGGTGGTACCTACACCCGGACAGGAAATTCCAGGCCCGTCCTGGTCGAACTCCTCTCACCGGACCGCCGGGACGGATGCAGGGGCGGCTCCCGAGTCGCGGAGCCGCCGCAGATCGGGGGATCGACATGAGAAAGGCCTTCGCTGCGACAGGACTCGCCGTGTTCCTCACCTTCGCTCCGGCTGCCGGGGCGCAGGCCGACGCGTTCGCGCCGGTGGCCAACCCGCAGCCGCAGCAGCAGCAGGACGGCGGCAACGCCGGCCTGTGGGGTCTGCTCGGGCTGACGGGCCTGCTCGGACTGGCGGGTCTGCGCAAGCAGCAGCACCACCGGTCGGACGTCCACGCCCGCAGCGGCGGATCGAGCCGGGGCGACGTCATCTGAGGTTCCGGCCGCGCCGGTCGTCCGTACGGCCGGCGCGCACGGCACGGGCCCGGACCCC
>NZ_BAAAUT010000062.1:0-37716 GCF_039534085.1 Planomonospora alba | reverse complement strand
TCCAGGGCCAGCGCCCGGGCGATGCCGATGCGCTGGCGCTGGCCGCCGGAGAAGTCCTGCGGGTAGCGCTCGGCGTGCTCGGGCGCGAGGCCGACCAGGGTGAGCAGCTCCCGCACCCGCGGTCCCGCGTTCCTGATCCCGTGGGTGCGCAGCGGCTCGGCCAGGATGTCATAGACCGTCATCCTCGGGTCCAGCGCGGCGAGGGGGTCCTGGAACACCACCTGCATGTCCCGGCGGACGGCCATGCGGTCCCGGGAGGTCATCCGCGCGGTGTCGCGGCCCAGCACCCTGACGGTGCCGCCCTGCGGCCTGGCCAGCTCCAGGATCTGCATCAGCGTGGTCGTCTTGCCGCAGCCCGACTCGCCGACCAGGCCGAGCGTCTCGCCCTCGCGGATGTCGAAGCCGATGCCGTCCACCGCGTACACGGTGCCGACCCGCCGCTTGAACACCGCGCCCTTCATCAGCGGGTAGTGCCGGACGAGGCCGTCCACCGCCAGCACGGTCTCCCGCCGGTCGCGGGCCGGCCGCTCCGCCGGACCGGCCACCGGGCCGGCGGCACGCGCCTGCGACCGCTCCCCGGCCGTGCCGTAGACCTCCGCGGGCGGCAGGCCCCGCGCCTCGATCTCTCCGGCGCGGATGCACGCGGCCCGCTGCCCGCGGGTGCCCACCGGGGCCAGCAGCGGCTCACCCTCGTTGCACTCGGGGATCTCCATCGGGCAGCGCGGCGCGAACGGGCAGCCCGGCGGGAGCGCCGCCGGCGAGGGCGGGCCGCCCTCGATCGGGATCAGCCGCTCGGCCGGGCGGTCCATGCGCGGGACCGAGGCGAGCAGTCCGATGGTGTACGGCATGCGGGGCCGGTAGTAGATGTCGTCCACCGTCCCCGTCTCGACCGGCCGGCCGGCGTACATGACCAGGACCCGGTCGACGAACCCGGCCACCACCCCCAGGTCGTGCGTGATCATGACGATCGACGCGCCGGTCTCCCGCTGCGCGGTCTTGAGCACCTCCAGCACCTGCGCCTGGATGGTCACGTCCAGCGCGGTGGTCGGCTCGTCGCAGATGATCACGTCGGGGTCGTTGGCGATCGCCATCGCGATCACCGCGCGCTGGCGCATGCCGCCGGAGAACTCGTGGGGGAACGCCCTGGCGCGCTGGGCCGGGTTGGGGATGCCGACCAGGTCCAGCAGCTCCACCGCCCGCCTCGCGGCCGCCTCCCTGCCGACGTCCTGGTGGATGCGGACGGCCTCGGCGATCTGGTCGCCGACCCGGTAGACCGGGGTGAGCGCGGAGAGCGGGTCCTGGAAGACCATCGAGATCGTCCGGCCCCGGAAGGCGGTGAGCCGCTTCTCGCTCGCGCCCAGGATCTCCTGGCCCCGCAGCCGGACCGACCCGGTCACCCTGGCGTGCGGCGGGAGCAGCCCCATCACCGCCAGCGAGGTCACCGACTTGCCCGATCCCGACTCGCCGACGATGCCGAGCACCTCGCCGGGGTGGAGGGCGTAGCTCACACCCCGTACCGCGTGCACCGCGTCGGGGCCGGAGCCGAAGGTCACGTCGAGGTCGGTGACCTCGAGAACGGGATCGCTCATCTGCCCCTCTTCGCGGTGGGGTCGAATGCGTCGCGCAGGGCGTCTCCCACGAGGTTCACCGCGAGCACGGTGACGATCAGCAGCCCGGCGCAGAACCAGAACGTCCAGGGGGCGTAGGTGGCCGTCTTGGACCCGTCGGCGATGAGGCTGCCCATGGAGACGTCCGGCGGCTGGATGCCGAAGCCGAAGTAGGACAGGGACGTCTCGGTCAGGATCGCCGCGCTCACGTTCAGTGTGGCGTCCACGATCAGCAGCGACGACAGGTTGGGGATGACGTGCCGGAAGATGATCTTCACCGGGTGCACGCCCATGAACCGGGCCGCCTGGATGAACTCCCGCTCCTTGAGCGAGATCGTCATGCTCCGGACGATCTTCGAGGTGACCATCCACAGGAACAGCGCCAGCATCAGCACGAACAGCAGCCACTGGCCCTCGGCGAAGAGCGGCGACATGATCGCCAGGATGAGGAAGGCCGGGAGCACGAGCAGCAGGTCGGTGACCCACATCAGCGCGCGGTCCGTCCACCCGAGGAAGTAACCGGCGAAGGCGCCCACCAGCGCGGCCAGCGCGGTGCCGATCACCGCGGCGAGCAGCCCGACGATCAGCGACTTCTGCATGCCGCGCAGCGTCACGGCGTACACGTCCGCACCGGTCTGCAGGGTGCCCCACCAGTGCTCGGCCGAGGGCGGCGCGAGGAACGCCATGAAGTCCTTGTCGGTGTAGGTCCACTTGCTCAGGTGCGGTCCCACGAAGGCGAGCAGGAACATCAGCGCCAGCAGCGCGAACCCGATGCGCCCCTGCCGGGAGCGGAAGAACCGGCCCGCGACCACCCGCAGGCGCGAGGGCGCCCGGATCTTCTCCACGCCCGACAGCTCTTCGGCGAGTTCCTGGTCGGCGATGCTCATCTCATCCCACCCGGACCCTGGGGTCGAGGACCGCGTGCAGCACGTCGGAGGCGAGCGAGGCCACCAGCACCGCGAAGGCCGCGAAGCAGCTGATCGCGGCGACGGTGTTCACGTCGTTGGTGAAGATCGAGTTGACCAGCTGCTGCCCCATGCCGGCCCAGCCGAAGATCTTCTCGGTGAAGGTGGTGCCGACCAGCAGCGAGCCGAACGTGAACGCGAAGTACGTCACCGCCGGGATCAGCGCGGTGCGCAGCGCGTGCTTGATCAGCGCGGTACGGCGGCGCAGCCCTTTGGCCATCGCGGTGCGGATGAAGTCCGCGCCGAGCACGTCGAGCATCATGTTGCGCTGGTAGCGGCTGTAGACGGCGATCAGGCCCAGCGAGAGCGAGATCGTGGGCAGGACCAGGTGCTGGATCCGGTCGAGCGCCTGCGCCCAGAAGCCGCCCTGGAACCCGGCGGAGTACTCGCCGCTGACGTACACGATCGGCTGGGGCAGCAGGCCGTTCACCCAGACGGCGACGATGATCAGCATGTTGGCGAGCACCACGGTGGGGACCGCCAGCACGAAGAAGGACGCGCCCGTGGAGAGCCGGTCGAAGACGCCGTACTGCTTGACCGCGGCGTAGGCGCCGACGAACACGCCGGTGACGCTCCCGAAGACCAGCCCGATCGTGATCAGGCGCAGCGTGACGCCGATGCGCCGGCCGAGGTCCTCGTTCACCGAGTCCCCGTCGATCGTCTTGCCGAAGTCCCCGGTGACGACGCCCCCGGCCCAGGTCAGGTAGCGCTCGAAGATCGGGGTCCGGTCGCTGAGGTTGAGCTCGGCGAGCCGGGCGTCGATCACCGCCGGAGGGATCGGGGGGTTGCGTCCCTCGTATTTCGCCCGGGGGTTGAGCGCGGCGGCCGCCAGCATGTAGGCCAGGCTGGTGGCGACGACGATCAGCACGACGTAGTTCAGCAACCTGCGGAAAAGGAATCCCGCCATCTCCCTCCCTCCGAAGCACTCTGTTGTCTGTCGCCATACTGCTACATGATGTAACCGATAGAACGCATAGAGTCGCCAATCCGGGGTCCGATCTCGGCCAAGTGCGGGGGGCTTGCCGGCGGCGGCGCCGCTTTGGGCAGGAGCGGCGGGTCAGCGACCGGCGAGCTCGTCCACGGCGGCGCGCACGTCGGCGCTGGTGATCGTGGTCAGCTCGGCGGCGCTGGCGGCGCCCTCGGAGGCCGCCAGGCGCACGTCACGGCGCATCGCGGCGCGCTCGTACAGCGAGCGGGCGAACCGGCCGTTGCCCAGACCGTCGATCAGGCCGTCCTCGCAGACCCAGGTGAAGACGTCGGCCAGGTCGTGGCGGGCGGCCTCGTCGAACCGGTCGCCCGACCGCCCGGCGAGCAGCTCGGCGATCCCGGTGAGCTCGGCCGGCGTATAGGAGGGGAAGCGCACCCGCTGGTTGAACCGGCTGGCCAGTCCGGGGTTGGTCGCGAGGAAGGCGTCCATCTCCCGCTCGTAGCCGGCCAGCACGACCACCAGCCGGTCGCGGTCGTCCTCGGCCCGCTTGAGCAGCGTCTGCACGGCCTCGGCGCCGAAGGCGTCGCCCCCGGCGTACCCGCTGTTCACCAGGCTGTACGCCTCGTCGATGAAGAGCACCCCGCCGAGCGCCCGGTCGATCAGCTCGTTCGTCTTGATCGCGGTCGCGCCGAGGTGCTGGCCGACCAGGTCGGCCCGCTGCGCCTCCACCACGTCCGGCCGGACCAGCAGGCCGAGCGCGGCGAAGATCCGGCCGAGGATGCGGGCCACGGTGGTCTTCCCGGTGCCCGGCGGCCCGGTGAAGACGAAGTGCCGCATCTGCGGCGGGGTGGGCAGGCCGCGCTCCTGGCGCATCCGGGCCATGCGGAGCTGCGCGGCGATCGCGTGCACCTGCCGCTTGACCGGCTCCAGCCCGGCCATCCGGTCCAGGTCCGCCAACGCCTCCTCCAGGGTCGGGACGGCCTGGTAGTCCTGGTAGCGGGCGGTGAGCTCGTCGAACGCCTTGGTGAGGTCCGGCCCGGTGACGGTCACCAGCTCCTCGGTGCTGGGCGAGCCGCCCGCTCCGACCACCCGCACGTCGCGCGCCTGGGCGGCCGCCTCCACCAGGCTGCGGACGAACCGGGCGTTGCCCAGCTCGTCGACGAGCCCCCGGCGGTGCAGGTCCTCGAAGCGGGCCAGCAGCGCGGGCCGGGCCTCCTCGACCGTCCGGTCGCCCCGGCGCAGCTGCAGCAGCTCGGTGATCCGGACCAGCTCGGCGGCCGTGTAACCGGGGAAGCGGACCCGCGTGGCGAACCGGCTGGACAGGCCGGGATTGGACGACAGGAAGGAGGCCATCTCCTTCTCGTAGCCGGCCAGGATGACGATCAGCCGGTCGCGGTCGTCCTCGGCCCGCTTGAGCAGCGTCTGCACGGCCTCGGAACCGAACCGGTCGGGCTGGCCGTCCCCCGAGTTGATCAGGCTGTACGCCTCGTCGATGAAGAGCACCCCGCCGAGCGCCCGGTCGATCAGCTCGTTCGTCTTGATCGCGGTCGCACCGAGGAACTCCCCCACCAGGTCGGCGCGCTGGGCCTCCACGACGTAGGGCGTCTCCAGCAGGCCGAAGGCGTAGAAGATCTTCGCGACGGTCCTGGCCACGCTGGTCTTGCCGGTGCCCGGCGGGCCGACGAAGACGAAGTGGCGCATCGGCGGCTCGGTGGCGTAGCCCGCCTCCCGGCGCAGCCGGGACGCCTCGATGGAGGCGGCGATGGAGCGGACCTGCTCCTTCACCGGGCCCAGGCCGACCATGGCGTCGAGCTCGCCGAGCGCCTCCTCCACCGAGATCGGCGGCGGCGCCGAACGGTCGCCGCTCCCCGGGGCGGGCTGCCCGCCCTCGCGGACCCGGACCCGGACCGGCCGCTCCCCGGCGGTCAGCTCCGCCCTGACCCGGCGCGCCTGGAGGAGGCGGTGGACCAGCACGGCGGCGGCCGCGCCGTACGCGCCCCACAGCACGACGGCGGTGGAGAAGCCGGCGAGCACCAGCACCAGGGCGATCAGCCCGCCGCCCGCCAGCGCCGCCAGCGTGGTCAGCCAGGGCGGGACCCAGCTGATGAGGTGGGCCGCCCCGGCGGCCGGGAGGGCCAGGAGCATCAGCCCCAGCGGGATCCAGGACTCGGGGAAGCGGCCGTCGAGCAGGGCCGTCGCCGTCAGCCAGACCGCCACCACCGCCACCGTGGCGGCGGCGCGGGGGAAGCGCAGGGTGAGCACGGCGAAGGCGAGCAGCAGGAGCGCGCCGGTGAAGGCGGTGACCGGGTGCCAGCCCAGCCCCAGCGCCGCCCCGGCCGCGCAGGCCAGCACGGCGACGTGGACCAGTCTGCGCGCTCCCGGGGAAAGGCGGAAATACCGCAGCCGCACCCGCTCGAACAGATCCCGCGCCGCCGCCCGCCCCGCCGGCCTGGCCCTGTCGGAGTCCCGCATCACGCCTCCCCGGTCCGCCCCCCGGTTATACCGCACCGGAAGGGGGTTTGGGCGGGGTCGGGCGCCGTACCGGGCCTCTGCGCCCTACCGGTCCCGCCGGCCGTCGCGGAACCGGCCCCGGTGACGGCCGGGGTACTCGCCGGCCACGACGCGCACGGGCGTGACGCGGAGCGTCCCGGCCTCGGTGTCACCGGTCGCGATGCCGCGCACCTCGGCCCAGAACCGCGGCCGGTTCGGGTCGGCCACGAACACCGCCACCCTGGGATCGCGCTCGGCCGCCTCCCACGCCTCGCCGTCCGCGACCAGGCGGAGCTCCCCGCCCGGGCCGACCGGCCCGGCCGCGCCGACGGCCGTGGCGCGCGGTCCCTCCGGGCCGGCGTAGGCGAGCACCAGGCCGCGCGCGGAGGCGAAGGCGTCGCGGACCTCGCCGCCGAGGTCCACCGGCGGGCGCACGTCACCGGGCGGCCCGCCGCCGCGGCTGCCGCTCATGGCCAGCGATGCCCGCCACGGCCCGGGCGCGCCCCTCCACCACGCCCGGGCCGCCCCGGCGGCGTAGGCGGCCACCACCGCCGCCAGTGCCCCGATCGCCGCCCGCCACGTCAGGCGGCCCACCTGATCGGGGAGTCCGGTGAACGCCGCGGCGGCCGTCCCGCCGAGCGCGAGGGAGGCCGCGGCGAGCAGGGCGAGCGCCGCGGCGAGCAGCCGGTCCGCGGCGAGGATCCGGCGCAGGTCCGCCGGTCGCCCGGCCCTGGCGCACGTCCGGTGCAGGACGGGCGGGACGGCGAGGGCGGCCACGCCCCAGCGGGGGTCGTCCAGCGCCCCGGCCGCCCCCGCGACGCCGGCCAGGACGGACCACGCGCGGACCGCCACGAGCCAGAGCGTCACGCCGGTGTCGCGCCGGGCCGTACGGTCCCCGGCCGCCGCGGAGAACTCGGCCAGCGCCCGGCCGGGCCGCCCCCGCCAGGACTCGGCCAGCACGCGCAGGACCGCCACGGCGGCGCCGTTGAGGAGCACCACGCCGGCCAGGGCCGCCCACGCGCCCCGCACCGGGAACGGCGGCGCGACCGGGCCGGGCGCCGGCAGCGCGCGCGGCAGGGTGGCGACCGCCGCGACGTAGGCGGCGGCGGCGACCAGGGCGGTGGCGACGGCCAGCGCCAGCCACTCGTCGCGCGCGAGCATCGCGGGGACGTAGGACCAGAGCCTGACCCGGCGGGCCTGCCGGAGGGTGATCGCCAGGACCGCGACGGGCGCCGCCGCCCCGACGATCCCCGCCTCGGCGGCCATGCCGGTGCCCAGGGCGGCGGGGGCCAGCGTCAGCAGCGCCGCGGCCAGCAGCAGGCGGGTCCGCCGGGACCAGGTCTCCAGGGCGTGGCGGGTCCGGCCGGTCTCCCGGGGATCGACCGGCCAGGCCGGGTCGTGGTGGCCGCGGGGGTGCTCCCAGCGCAGGAACGTCAGGCCGAGGTTGGTCCGCGCGCCGGGGTGGTCGTCCGCACGGCGCAGCGCGGCCCGGTAGGCGGCCCGTGCCCTGCGGTGCTCGCCGCGCAGCAGCGCGAGGTCGCCGGCGAGCACGTGCGGGTCGGGCTCCTCCGGGGCGTAGCGCACGGCCCTGCCGGCCTGGACGCACGCCTCCGTCCAGCGGCCCGGGACCCGGCGCAGGGCCGCACCCAGGCGCAGCCGGGCGGTCCACGACCCCGGCGCGAGCCGTACGGCCTCCTCGGCCGCGGCCACGGCCTCCGCCTCGCGGCCGAGCCGTTCGAAGGCGAGGCTGGCCAGGCGGTATCCCCAGCCGGCCACGGGCCCGTCCGGGGCGTCGAGCTCCACCGCCCGGCGGGCGGCCCGCAGCGCGGCCTCCGGGCGGTCCTCCTCCAGCTCGCGGGCGGCCCGCTCGCACCAGCGGCGCGGGTCGCCCGGGTCCTGCGGGGACGGGTCCGGCGGAGAGGCGGCCTCCGCGAGGTCCTGATCTCCGGAGCCGCTCACCGCGACGGCCCGCGCACCTGGTGCTGACTCCCCACGAGCGCCATGGTCGGTGCGGGACCGCGGTTTGCCTAGACGGCGGATAGAGGGGTCTATCTCTCTAGAGAGGTGGCGGGTCCCGGGTGATCGTTACCCGTATCACCCCGGTTCGATCCCTCAATGCGCACCCGGCCACCGCCGGAGTTCGCCTAAGCTGCGACGCATGTTCGTCCAGGCCGGCCTCCCCGCCAGGCGCGCATGACCACGACGGGAATCGCGGCCGGTGCCAGGCGTGCCGCGACCGGCACGCGCGTCTCCGGGACCGGCCGCTGGTCGGTCCTCGTCCTGCTCTGCCTGAGTCTGCTGCTCATCACGGTGGACGCCACCGTGCTGCACATCGCCGTCCCCGCCCTGACGGCGGCGCTCGACCCGAGCTCCGTCGAGCTGCTGTGGATCATCGACGTCTACTCCCTGGTGGTCGCGCCGCTGCTGCTGACCTTCGGCACGCTCGGCGACCGCTACGGGCGCAAACGCCTGGTGCTGGCGGGTTACCTGGTCTTCGGGGCGGCCTCGGCCTGCGCCGCGTTCGCCCCCACCGCGCCGGCGCTCATCGCCGCGCGGATGCTCCTCGGGCTCGGCGGGGCGATGATCATGCCGGCCACGCTCTCCATCATCCGGCAGGTCTTCACCGACCGCCGGGAGCGGGCGATCGCGCTGGGCGTGTGGAGCGCGGTCGCCGCGGCCGGGGCGGCGGCCGGGCCGATGATCGGCGGGCTGCTCGTCGAGCACTTCTGGTGGGGCGCCGTCTTCCTGATCAACGTGCCGATCCTGCTGGGCCTGCTGCCCGCCGCGGCGCGGATCCTGCCGGAGTCCCGCACCCGCTCCGGGCAGCCGTGGGACGCGCTCAGCGCGCTGCTGTCGGTCCTCGGCATCCTCGCACTCGCGCTCGGCCTGAAGGAGACCGGGGCCGGACACCCCTGGGGCGCCGCCGCGTTCCTGTGCGGTGCCGGGCTGCTGGCCTGGTTCGTCCGGCGGCAGCGGCGGCTGGCCGTGCCCCTGCTGGACCTGGCGCTGTTCCGGCGGCGGTCCTTCTCCATCGGGGTCGCGGCGGTGCTGCTGACCGTCTTCTCCCTGGTCGGGCTCCAGCTGATGCTCGCCCAGTACCTGCAGCTCGTGCTCGGCGACAGCCCGGTCGCCGCCGCCGTGCGCATGCTGCCCCTGATGGCCGCCGCGGTCGCCGGCGGCCTGGCGGGCGCGCACCTGCTGCGCCTGTTCGGGCTGCGCGCCACGATGGGCGGCGGGCTGGCGCTGACCGCCCTGTCCCTGGCACCGACCCTCACCTGGGGCACCGAGGAGCACCCGGTGGCGCTCGCGGTCTGCTTCGTCGGCATCGGCTTCGGCCTCCAGGCGGCGCTGCTGGCCGCCTCCGACACGATCATGTCGGCGGTCCCGGAGGAGCACGCGGGCGGTGCCGCCGCCACCGAGGAGACCGCCTACGAGCTGGGGGCCGGGCTCGGCGTCGCGGTGCTCGGCACGGTCACCACCGCCGTCTACGCGCCCGCGCTGCCCCCGGTCGCGGGCGTCCCCGCCGGGATGATGACGCAGGCCCGCCAGTCGCTGGCCGCCGCCGCCGACGTGGCCCACCAGGTCGGCGGCGCGGCCGGGGCCGCCCTCCTGCAGCAGGCCCGGGCCGCGTTCGTCTCCGGCCTGCACGCCACGATCGTCGTCAGCGTGCTGCTGCTCGGCGCCACGGCCGCGGCGGTGGCGCTTCTGGTGCCGCGCGGCTCCGACGACCGGACCGGCCCGGATTGACCGGTCCCGGAGGATTCCCGGTCACGGCTATGGGCAACAGGGGCACACCCGGCCACAATGGGGAGCCGTGCGACAAACCCTCCGCGACATCGCCGCGTTGGCCGCCAGGCTGGGCGTCGGCGGGATCTTCTTCGCCAACGGCTGGGACAAGCTGGAGGCGGGCCTGACCGCGACCGGCCTGCAGTTCGCCTCGCTGGGCGCCCCCGCCCCGCAGGTGTGGGCCGGGACCACGATGCTGGCGGAACTCGTCGGCGGGGTCCTGCTCGTGGCCGGGCTGGCCGTGCCCACCTGCGGGCTGCTGCTGTTCGCGGAGGCGGTCGCGGTGTTCGTGATCGCCAACGGTGACCGCGGGCTCCCGCTGACCGGTGGCGAGGTGAACCTGATCGTGGCGCTCGGCGCGGCCTCGGTCCTGCTGGCCGTCACCGGGGCCGGGCGGCTGTCGGTCGACCACATGGTGGTGATCAAGCGGCGGGACGCCGAGGCGGCCGAGGACTTCGCCGCCGACGCCGAGGCCGACGACGTCATCGCCGCGCTGCGCGAACCGGAGGCGACCGCGTCCGGGGAGCGGCCGGCACGGCCGGCGGCCCCGGAGGGCCCCGGCGCCGCGTCACCGGGCGCCTCCTCCCCCGGCCTTTCCCCGCCGGGCGGAGGGGAAGGCGCCCCGAGGACGGAGGGCTCCGGCTCCGAGGAGGCCCCCGCGCCACGCCCGCGGGGCTCCCGGCCGGGCGGCCGTCGCCGCCGCGGCGGTGACGCCGATGACAGCAGTGACGGCGACGGCGGCGACACGGCCGAGCGGACCGCCCCCGTCAGGCGGGGCGACGTCCTCGTCGCCCGGCAGCGGGACGACCCGGCCGGCGAGTGAGCCGGCGGCGGACGGCCGCCGTCCTCGGGCTCCGGCCGGCCATGGGACGGCCCGTGGCCCCGCGCCGCACCGGCGGGAAGGCTCACGGTGGAGGCGCGCCGCAGGCGGGACCTCCACCACCTCCCGGGCAGGGCGCCGGACGAGCCTCCGAACACGCCGCGGGGTGGGCCTTTGGGCGGGTCCCGCCCAAAGGCCCACCCGGTCACGCGCGGACCGGCCGCCCCGTGCCCTGCTGCACCGGGACGTCGGCCCGGTCGACGATCGTGGCGGCGCCCTCGCTGCGGGCGCAGTGCGCGCAGCAGAACCAGCGCCGGTCGGTCTCCACCCCGTGCCCGACGATGCGGACCCCGCAGTGCTCACAGATCGGCGCCATCATCTGGATCGCGCACTCGAAACAATCGAAGGTGTGCACCGCCCCCTGGGCGTGCACCTCGAAACTCATGTCGTAGTCGTTTCCGCAGACTTCGCACTGCGCCATGTCTCCCCCTGAAAACGCGCGGTTCTGCGGGGATGTCTACCCGCTGTCTCCTGCCCGACGCGCACCGGCCTCGGTCACTCCGGGTGGGATCTGCGGTCCCCGGAGTCACGAAAGCCGTTGAAGCCGCCCGCGTCCCGCCGATAGGTTTGCCGCCGTGGATGTCGCGGCCACCGATCCGCAAACGGCCGCCATCCGCACGTCAAAAGGGAGCGGCCACGGTCAAGGGGAAGGAAAGGGGCAGGCCATGCGACGCGTCGGGGTCGTCCGGCCGCGCAGCCTCCGTCCCTCCCGGGCCACCGGGGCGGACCACTGCTCGCCGTCGGAGCGGCGGCCGCCCCCTCAGGGAAACGGCCACCCTGACCGATAGATCTTTACGGCCGTTTTATACGATTAAGTGCATAGTGCGCATAACGGAACCATCACGCCGGGGGGCTCGATGAAGAGGCTTGTGGCCGTGCCACCATATGTCACGCGACTGAAGATCCGGGACATCCGTTCCGCGACCCGCCGCAAGGCGAGCGGTGACACGAAGGTCGTCGATCTGCGCGCCTACACGGGCCGGAACGTCGTCCGTTTCCCCCTCACGAGTGGTCCCACCCCCGCAGCCTGAGACCGGACCCTGAAGATCTCGGAAAGACCCGCTCCCCGCGGGTCTTTCCGCTTTCCCGGGTCCGTACGGCCCCCGCACCCGTCACCGCCCGGGCCCCGCGTACCCGGCGCGCTCCACGCCCTCGGCCAGGAACTCCGCGAAGGCCCTGCGGCCGTCGCGGTGCTCCGGCGCGGGGTGCGCCCCGGCGCGGAAGGCCGCGAAGACCCGGCCGGGCGGCCGGACCGGAAGCACGGGCCGACTCCTGCCGGCCGTGTGCGGCGCACCGCCGGTCAGCACGCCTGCGCCGCCTCGCGCAGGAGCGCCACCGCCCGGCCGAGCGTCTCGGCGGGGACCGTGTACGGCAGGCGGAGCCGGTCGCCGAGCACCCCGCTGGAGGAGAACGCCGAGCCGGGGAGCAGGCGGAGCCCGCGCTCCGCCGCCCGCCGGACCAGCGCGTCGCCCGGTGCCCGGGTGAGCCGGAGCCAGAGGGCGAGACCCCCGTCCGGGACCGTGAAGGTCCACGGGCCGCCGTCCAGCAGCCGCACCAGGTGGTCCCGCTGCCCGCGCAGCTCGGCCCTGCGCCGGGCCAGCACCGGACCGATCCCCGGCAGGATCTCGCAGGCCACCAGCTGCTCCATCGGGGCGGGACCGCCCAGGCCGTGCAGGGGGTCGAGCAGCAGTTCGCGGACGAGCGCGGCGGGCGCGCGGATCCACCCGATCCGCAGTCCTCCCCACACCGTCTTGCTCAGCGAGCCGACGCAGACCGCTCCCCGGACGCGGGGCTCCGGACGGGGCTCGTCCCGCAGGTCCATCTCGCGCATGGTCTCGTCCGCGATCACGGTCACCCGGTGCCGGGCCGCCAGCTCGGCGACCTCGTGGCGCGTCGCGGCGTCCATCAGGGCGCCGGTCGGGTTCTGGAAGTCGGGGACCAGCAGCGCCGTCCCGCCCGCGGCCTCCCGGAAGGCCGCGGCGAGCTGGGCGGGGTCCCAGCCGGCGGTGGTGACCCGCAGCGGCGCGAGCCGGACGCCGGACCGGCGCAGGACGGCGAGCGTGTCGACGTACGCCGGGTTCTCCACCACGACCCGGCGCGGGCGCAGGTGGCCGGTCAGCAGCGCCAGCGCGGCCCGGGCCCCGGAGGTGACCAGGATCTGGCCGGGCAGCGTGGCCAGCCCCTGCGCCGTGTACCGCTCGGCGATCAGCTCGCGCAGCTCCGGCAGGCCCGGGCCCGGCTCCCCGCTCTCCTTCAGGATCCCCGCCGAGCGGTCCAGCGCCCGCCGTACGGCCTCGGCGTAGATCCGGCCCGGAGCCGCGGGTACGGCCCGGCGCAGGTCGAGGCAGGCGCCGGGCCGGTCCGCCGAGAGCGGGGCGAAGCGCTCCTCCGCCTCCGCGGGCAGGCGCAGCCTGCTCGCGCTGCCGTGCCGGGTGACCACCCATCCCTCGGCGCGCAGGCGGGCCAGCGCGGCGGCGACGGTCCCCCGGCTGACGCCCAGCTCCGCCGCCATCCGCCGCTCGGCCGGGAGCCGGTCGCCGACCCGCATCCGGCCGTCGAGCACGGCCTCGCGCACCGCCTGAGCCAGGGACTCCGCGAGGGAGACCCCGGGTCTGCGCCATCCGGCGGGCACCTTGCTGAGCACCGGTCCAGTCTGCCGTGATTGGACCAGGACCCGGGATCCGGCCGTCCCCTACGGTCGCCTCATGCACCCTCGACTCGACGACGACCTCGCCCGCCTGCCCGACCTGCTCGACGAGACGCGGGCCCGCGCCGTACGGCTCCTGGCGGGCCTGGGCGACCGCCCGGTCGCGCGGACGCCCGTCCGGCCGGAGCCGGTCCCGCTGCCCGAGACCGGGACGGGGGCAGCGGGGGCGCTGGAGGCGTTCGCCCGGCGCTGGGAACCGGGCTTCTCGGCCGGCGCGGGCCCCCGCTACCTGGGCTTCGTCACCGGCGGCGCCACGCCCGCCTCACTGGCGGGCGACTGGCTGACCGCCGCCCTCGACCAGAACCCCACCTCCGGCATGGACTCCGGCGCCCCCGACCTGGAGCGGGAGGCCGTGGCCTGGGTCCGCGAGCTGCTCGGCCTGCCCGCCGAGCACGCGGGGATCTTCGTCAGCGGCGCGACGATGTCCAACTTCACCGGGCTGGCCATCGCCCGGGAGTGGCTGGGCGAGCGGCACGGCGTCTCCGTCTCCGAGCGGGGGACGGCCGCGCTCGGAGACGTCCCCGTCCTGTCGGGCAGCCCGCACTCCAGTGTCGGCAAGGCCCTGTCCATGCTCGGACTGGGCCGCTCGGCCCTGCAGGTGATCGGCACGCTCCCGGGACGGGAGGCCGTCGACGTCTCCCGGCTCGCCCGGGCGCTGGAGGCGCTCGAAGGCAGGCCCGCGATCGTGGTGGCCAACGCCGGGACGGTGAACACCGGGGACTTCGACGACCTGCGCGCGATCGCCGCCCTGCGCGAGAGGTATCCCTTCTGGCTGCACGTGGACGCGGCCTTCGGGGCCTTCGCCGCGCTCTCCCCCGGGCACGCCCGCCTCGTCGACGGACTCGGCGAGGCCGACTCGGTCTGCGTGGACCTGCACAAGTGGCTGAACGTGCCCTACGACAGCGCGGTCCAGTTCACCCGCCGCCGCGACCTGCAGGTCCGGGTCTTCGCCAACTCCGCCGCCTACCTCGGGACGCTCGGCGACGACCCGGACCGGGTGGACCCGGTCCACCTGACCCCGGAGAACTCCCGGCGGCTGCGCGCCCTGCCGGCCTGGTTCACGCTCGCCGCCTACGGCCGCGAGGGCCACGCCGAGATCGTCCGGCGCGACATCGCCCTGGCCGCGCTGCTCGGCGAGCGTGTCGCCGCGCTGCCGGGCTACCGGCTGCTGGCCCCGGTCCGGCTCAACGTGGTCTGCTTCACGCCCGCCGACCGCCCCGAGCGCGTCGGTGAACTGGTCGCGGCGATCACGGAGTCCGGCGAGGCGTTCCTCACCCCGACCGTCTACGCCGGCGTGCCCGCGCTCCGGGCCGCCTTCAGCAACTGGCGCACCACCGAGACCGACGTCGAACGCGTCGCGAAACTCCTGGAACGGCTCGCCGCGCCGTGACCGGCCGTCCGCTGCGGCCCGCCGCCGCCGACCGCCGCCCACCGGCCGCCGCCCACCGGCCGCCGCCCACCGGCCGCCGCCCACCGGCCGCCGCCTCCCGCCAGGGGCGGGCCCGCGGCCGGGTGGAGATCCCGGCCCGCGGGCCCGCCCCCGCGGGCCGGTCTCCCCCGGATCAGCTGCAGCCGCTGGTGGAGCCGCAGCCCTCGCAGACGTAGCAGCTGCCGGCCGGGCGCATCTTGGTGCCGCAGGTCATGCAGAGCGGGGCGTCGGCGGTGCGGCCCTGGTGGGACTCCAGCGAGCCGCCCCGCGCGGGCTCCTGCACAGCCGCCTCCTGGGGCCGGGCGCTCTCGCTCTCCCTGCCCGCCTCCGCCTCGGCGCGCGGCTTGGGCCGCTCGATCGGGGCCGAGGCGGCCAGCTCCGCCATGACCTCCTCGGACTGGATCGCCGCCGGGTCCTCGCCGCGCTGCTGGGCGGCGCGCTCGGCCGCGGAGAAGATGCCGAGCGCGGCCCGCTCCTCGTAGGGCAGGTGGTCCAGGGCCAGGCGGCGGAAGATGTAGTCCATCACCGAGGCGGCCATGCGGATGTCCGGGTCGTCGGTCATGCCCGCCGGGTCGAACCGCATGTTGACGAACTTGCTGACGTAGGTCTCCAGCGGCACGCCGTACTGCAGGCCGATGGAGATGGCCACGGAGAAGGCGTCCATGACGCCCGCGAGGGTCGAGCCCTGCTTGGACATCTTCAGGAAGACCTCGCCGAGGCCGTCGTCGGGGTAGGACGAGGCGGTCATGTAGCCCTTGGCGCCGCCCACGGTGAAGCGGGTCGTGGTGCTCGGGCGCTGGTTGGGCAGCCGGCGGCGGGTCGGGCGGCCGATCTCGACGATCTTGACCTCCGGCTCCGCGGCGGCCGCCTTCTCCTCGCTCTTCTCGGCGGCCTTCTTGCCGCCCGCCGAGAGCGGCTGGCCGACCTTGCAGTTGTCGCGGTAGACGGCCAGGGCCTTCAGGCCGAGCTTCCAGCCCTCCAGGTAGACCTGCTCGATGTCGTCGATCGTGGCCGACTCCGGCAGGTTGACGGTCTTGGAGATCGCCCCGGACAGGAACGGCTGGACCGCCGCCATCATCCGGACGTGACCCATGGGCGCGATGGCCCGCTCGCCCATGGCGCAGTCGAACACCTCGTAGTGCTCGCGGCGCAGGCCCGGCGCGTCGACGACGTGGCCGTGCTCGGCGATGTACTCGACGATGGCCTCGGCCTGCTCCTGCTGGTAGCCGAGCCTCGCCAGGGCGCGCGGGATCGTCTGGTTGACGATCTGCATGGAGCCGCCGCCGACGAGCTTCTTGAACTTCACCAGCGACAGGTCGGGCTCGACACCCGTGGTGTCGCAGTCCATCATGAGCCCGATGGTGCCGGTGGGCGCCAGCAGCGAGGCCTGGGCGTTGCGGTAGCCGTTCTTCTCGCCGAGCTTGAGGCACTCCGCCCACTGCTTGGACGCCTCGGCGTGGATCGCCCGGTCCATGCTCTCCAGCGTGCGCAGCGTGTCGTTGGCGCCGGCGTGCTTGCGCATGACGCGCTTGTGCGCCTCGGCGTTGCGGGCGTAGCCGTCGTACGGTCCCACGATGCCGGCCAGCTCGGCGCTGCGCCGGTAGGAGACGCCGGTCATCAGCGAGGTGATGGCGGCGGCGATGGCCCGGCCGCCGTCGGAGTCGTAGGCGTGGCCGGTGGCCATGAGCAGCGCGCCCAGGTTGGCGTAGCCGATGCCGAGCTGGCGGTAGGCGCGGGTGGTCTCCCCGATCTTCTCGGTCGGGAAGTCGGCGAAGCAGATCGAGATGTCCATCGCGGTGATGATCAGCTCGGTGATCTTCACGAAGTTCTCGACGTCGAAGGCGCCGTCGTCGGAGAGGAACTTCAGCAGGTTGATGCTCGCCAGGTTGCAGGAGGAGTTGTCCAGGTGGACGTACTCCGAGCACGGGTTCGAGGCGGTGATGCGGCCGGTCTCCGGGCAGGTGTGCCAGTCGTTGATCGTGTCGTCGTACTGGATGCCGGGGTCGGCGCACTCCCAGGCCGCGGTGGCCATCTTGCGGAACAGGGCGCGGGCGTCGACCTCCTCGATGACCTCGCCGGACAGGCGGGCGCGCAGCCCGAACCTCTCGCCCTTCTCCACCGCGCGCATGAACTCGTCGGAGACGCGCACGGAGTTGTTGGCGTTCTGGTACTGGACGGAGACGATGTCCTTGCCGCCCAGGTCCATGTCGAACCCGGCGTCGCGCAGCGCGCGGATCTTGTCCTCCTCGCGCGCCTTGGTCTCGATGAACTCCTCGATGTCGGGGTGGTCGACGTCGAGGACGACCATCTTGGCCGCCCGGCGGGTGGCGCCGCCGGACTTGATGGTGCCGGCGGAGGCGTCCGCGCCGCGCATGAAGGAGACCGGGCCGCTGGCGGTGCCGCCGCTGGAGAGCAGCTCCTTGGAGGAGCGGATCCGGGAGAGGTTCACGCCCGAGCCGGAACCGCCCTTGAAGATCACACCCTCTTCCTTGTACCAGTCGAGGATGGACTCCATCGTGTCGTCGACGGCCAGGATGAAGCAGGCGCTGACCTGCTGGGGCGAGGCGGTGCCGACGTTGAACCAGACCGGGGAGTTGAAGCTGAAGACCTGGTGGATCAGGGCGTGCTTGAGCTCGTGGTCGAAGATCTCCGCGTCCTCGTCGGTCGCGAAGTAGCCGTGCTCGACGCCGGTCCTGGTGTAGACGCCCACCACGCGGTCGACGAGCTGCTTGAGGCTCCACTCGCGCTGCGGGGTGCCGACGGCGCCCCGGAAGTACTTGGTGGTGACGATGTTGGCGGCGTTGACCGACCAGAAGGCGGGGAACTCCACCCCGCGCTGCTCGAAGTTGACCGAGCCGTCACGCCAGTTGGTCATGACGACGTCACGGCGCTCCCAGGGCACCTCGTCGTACGGGTGCACGCCGGGGGTGGTGAAGACGCGCTTCATCTTCAGCCCCTTGCGCGGGCGCTTGCCTCCGCGCGCCGCCGTCCCGCTGACCGTCTCCGTCATGACTTCCCCCTTCCGGGACCCCGCCGGAGCCCCCGAGTCGGACCACATCAACGCGCCGCCTCAATTCCCCCGGCGCCCGGGGATTGACTTCTTCAGTCCTGCTCGGCGTCCTGCTGAGCGGAGCGGTCCGCCCGCAGCTGCCTGATCTCGGCCTCGAAGTCGGCCAGCGTCTCGAACCCCCGGTAGACCGAGGCGAAGCGGAGATAGGCCACCTCGTCCAGCTCGCGGAGCGGGCCCAGGATCGCCAGACCGACCTCGTGGGCGGGGATCTCCGCGGCTCCGGTCGCCCGGATGCTCTCCTCGACGCGCTGGCCGAGCTGGGCCAGGGAGTCCTCGCTGACGGGCCGTCCCTGGCACGCCCGCCGGACCCCCGCGATCACCTTGTCCCTGGAGAAGGGCTCGGTCACCCCGCTGCGCTTGCCCACCATGAGCAGGACCGTCTCCTGCGTGGTGAACCTGCGCCCGCACTGCGGGCACGTGCGCCGGCGGCGGATGGCCGCGCCGTCCTCGGTGGACCGGCTGTCGATGACCCGCGTGTCAGGGTGACGACAGAACGGGCAGTGCACGTGCGTCGCCTCCTTGACCGGATGAATGTCACACCTGCCCCACACGCCCCGCGTCATCCCATGCGGAATACCCGCACCCGTTCACCGGCGAAGGTGAAGTGCGGTGATGGAAACACAACTTATGGTGAGGCGGGATGGGTGGTGCCACTAGATGTTGTGGTGCAACCGTAGAAGTGCACGACCATGAACGCAAGTTGATCCGGAGGGCCGGCGCGAAGGCGCAGATCAGGGATGCGAGCCGGGCGTGTCGCCGCCCGCCGGAATCGGCGGGTCCCTGGCGGGCCCCGCGGCCCCCTTCGCCGGCCCGGCGGCCCTTCCTGCCCGCCGGACGCCTCCGCCCGGGATCGCCCACCCGGGACGGCCCGGTCGGCGCCGGCCGCACGCCGGCCGCGGACGGCCGGCTCCGGCCCAGGTCATGCCCGGGCCGGACGAGGGTATCGGACGGCCGGCACCGCCCGTGACACGGCGCCCGGCCACGACCGGCCTCGGCCGCCTCCGCCCCATCCGGGCGGGTCGGAGTGAGGCGGGTCGGGGCGGGGCCGACGGGCGGCAGGGCCGGGACGGGCCCCGGAGGGGACTCCGGACGCGAGGGAGGACGGCCCGCGCGGGGACGGTCCGCGCAGGGACCGCACGGCCCGCGCGGGAACGGCCCGAGTGCGAAGGAGGGCCGTCTAGGCCGGGAAGAGACGGCCGACGACCCACAGGAGGGTGAGAGCGAGCAGCACGAGGGCGAGAACCACCACGATCCGGCCCCTGCGGGTGAGCCTGACCCGCGGCCCGGAGGTCCGCCGCGCACCCCGCGCCGGGCCCGGGCGCCCTCCGGCGTCCCGCGGCACCCGGCCGGTCCCGCCGCCCTGAGCGGCTCGCGCGCCCCTGCCGCTCCGGGAATCCCGCGCGCCCTGCACCGCCCGATCACCCCGGGCACCCCGCACGCCCCGTGCCGCCTCACCGTCCCGGGCCTCTCGCGCGGCCCGCACCGCCCGGCCCTCCCGGACCGCCCCGGCAGGTCCTCCGGCGGGACGGGGGACCTCGCGCACGGCCCCGGCGCGCCCTCCTTGCAGCACCCGCAGGTGCGGGCGCCCCTGGTCCGGCCGGCCCTCCCGCCCGGACCCCCGCATCCGATCCGCCGCCCGCTCCGCGGCCCCGGTCCGCCCCGCCCCCTGCTCCGACGCCCGTGCCCGCCCGGATCGCCGCACCCGCCCGGTCGTCCTCACACGCTCCCCCCTCCCCGCGCCCGAACAAAGGCGACGGAAAGACCGGCGAATCGAACACGATGTCGATCGAACTCCCGTACGATGTTGTACACCACGGCGCCGAGGATTTCGAGGAAGACTCGAACAATTGTTTGAAGATGATCTTCGACGGGAGTACGGTCGCCGTGTGCGACATGAGGAATACAGAGCGGGAGGCGAGGAGATCCCATGAGCGAGCGCAACGAGAACGGCGCGGCCCCCAGTGACCTGGCGGTGCGCAGGCGTGACTCCCTCGGCCTCACCCCCAGGCAGCGCAAGATCCTTGAGGTGATCCGCGACTCGGTGCAGCAGCGCGGCTATCCGCCGTCGATGCGCGAGATCGGCGAGG
Organism: Planomonospora alba; assembly: GCF_039534085.1. NCBI lineage: Bacteria > Bacillati > Actinomycetota > Actinomycetes > Streptosporangiales > Streptosporangiaceae > Planomonospora > Planomonospora alba. The sequence goes on along the minus strand of NZ_BAAAUT010000062.1, from coordinate 17,767 downwards.
CGGTGCAGCTCACCAGCACCTCCAGTGTGTCCCACCAGCTGACGGCGTTGCAGCGCAAGGGTTACCTGAGGCGTGACCCGCACCGGCCCCGCGCGCTGGAGGTCCGTCTGCCCGGTGAGCCCGTGCTGTGGGTGGATCCCGACGCCGGCACCGACGAGACGCCGGTCAGCCGGCCGACCGCCTCCTACGTGCCCCTCGTCGGCCGGATCGCCGCCGGCGGCCCGATCCTCGCCGAGGAGAGCATCGAGGACGTCTTCGCCCTGCCCAAGCAGCTCGTCGGCGAGGGCACGCTCTTCCTGCTCCAGGTGACCGGTGACTCGATGATCGACGCGGCCATCGCCGACGGCGACTGGGTGGTCGTGCGCCAGCAGCCGGTCGCGGAGAGCGGTGACATCGTCGCGGCGATGATCGACGGCGAGGCCACCGTCAAGACCTTCAAGCGCCGGGACGGCCACGTCTGGCTGGTCCCGCACAACCCGAACTACGACCCGATCCCGGGCGACGAGGCCACCGTCCTCGGCAAGGTCGTGGCGGTCCTCCGCAAGCTCTGAGCAGTCCCGCGTCGAGCCGCCGGTCATCCCGTCCGAGCCGGAGCGCGCCGAGCCGGCATCCGGCCGACGCGTTCCGGAGCGGACGCCGGGACGGGCGCGCCACCGGGCCGCCCGCCCCGGTTAGGCTGGGGCGGTGAGCGATCTGCCCGATATGAACGATCTGACGCTGGACGACCTGACCGACAGGGACGGCGCGAAATGGTCGTCGGCCGGACCCGGCGTGATCCCGGCCTGGGTCGCGGACATGGACTTCCCGGTCGCTCCCGCCGTACGCGAGGCCCTGATCCGCCGGGCCCGCGGCGACCTCGGCTACCCCTCCTGGCTCGACCGGCTCGGTGACGGTCCGCTGGCCGAGGCTTTCGCCGAGCGCATGGAGCGGCGGTACGGCTGGCACGCCGACCCCGGCCACGTGCGCTCCTTCACCGACATCAACCAGGCCCTCCAGGTCGTCCTGCACCTGGCCACCCGGCCCGGCGACGCGGTGGCCCTGCACGTCCCGACCTACCCGCCCTTCCTGCAGACGCTGGCCGACATGGACCGGCCGCCGCTGCCCATCCCGCTGGAGCCGGCCGGAGACTCCTGGGGCTTCGACACCGACGCCCTGGCCGCCCGGCTCGCCGAGGGCCGCTGCCGCGTGCTGCTCCTGGTGAACCCGCAGAACCCGACCGGGCGCTCGTTCACCCGCCGGGAGCTCACCGACCTCGCCGAACTGGCCGAACGCCACGACCTGCTGGTCGTCTCCGACGAGATCCACGCCGACCTGACCCACGCCCCGGCCCGGCACGTCCCCTTCGCCACGCTGCTGCCCGAGCGGACCGTCACGCTCACCTCCGCCACCAAGGCCTTCAACCTGGGCGGCATCCGCTGCTCGGTGGCGCACCTGGGGGCACCCGCCGTACGCGAGGCGCTGAGCGCCCAGCCCCGCCACCTGTACGGCGCGGCCCACGTGTTCGGGGTCGACGCGACCGTCGCGGCCTGGCGGGACGGGGACGACTGGCTGGAGCGGGTCAGGGCGCTGCTCGACCGCAACCGGCGCCTGGTCGCCGAGCGGCTCCCCCAGGGCGTCGGCTACCGGGTACCCGACGCGACCTATCTGGCATGGCTGGACTTCAGGGGTCTGGGGACGGGCGAGGACCCCGCCGACCTCCTGCAGCGCGAGGCCCGGGTGATGCTCAGCCAGGGCCCGCCGTTCGGCCCCGGCGGCGAGGGGTTCGCCCGGCTGAACTTCGCCACCTCCGAGCCGGTCCTCTCCGAGGTCCTGGACCGCATCGCCCGGGCGGTGAAGGCCCGGTCGTGACCGCCCGGCGGGGCCTGCGCGCGGGCCGGGGACCAGGGTTCCCTGAACCCCTTCAGGGCCCCGGGACCGGGCCCGGTGAGCCGGGGACGCCGGGAAGCGCCGGGTCGGCGGCGGACTGGACGTCCCCCGGGGCGGGGCATCCGGAGGGCCGGCGTCGCCGGAGGGGTGGAGGGTCCAGCGGCCCTCCACCCCTCCGGCGACCCGCTCGGCGGCCCCGGAGAACCGGGGCCGCCGAGGGCCTCACGGGACGATGTTGACCAGCTTCGGCGCGCGGACGATGACCTTGCGCGGCGCGCCGGACAGGAAGCCCTGGACCTTCTCCGAGGCCAGCGCCAGCGACTTCAGGTCGTCCTCGGAGATCTCCGGGGAGACCTCCAGCCGGTCGCGGACCTTGCCCGCGACCTGCACGACGCAGGTGACGGTCTCCTGGACCAGCAGGGCCTCCTCGGCGACCGGCCAGCCCGCCGCGGCGACCGAGGCCGGGTGGCCCAGACGCTCCCAGCCCTCCTCCGCGACGTACGGCGCGACCAGGGAGAGCATGACGGCCAGGGTCTCGGCGGCCTCCCGGACCGCCGGGTCGGCGGCGCCGGGCCCGGAGTCGATGGCCTTGCGGGCCGCGCTCGTCAGCTCCATCATGCGGGCCACCGCGACGTTGAAGCGGTAGGACTCGACCAGCGTGGTGACCTCATCGATGATCTTGTGGACGGTCCTGCGCAGCTCCAGGTCACCGGTGGAGAAGTCCGCGCCGGGGGCGGAGGCCGCGCCGGCCTCCGCCATCACCCGGAAGGCGCGGGCCAGGAACTTCTGGGACGCGGCGGGCGAGACGTCGGCCCAGTCGATGTCGTCCTCGGGCGGCCCGGCGAAGATCATGGTCAGCCGGACGGCGTCCACGCCGTAGGCGTCGATCTGCTCGCCCAGGTCCACGCCGTTGCCCAGGGACTTGGACATCGCCTTGCCCTGGTTGATCACCTGGCCCTGGTTGAGCAGGCGGGTGAAGGGCTCGGTGAAGTCGACCAGGCCCATGTCGTGCAGGACCTTGGTGAAGAAGCGCGAGTACAGCAGGTGCAGGATCGCGTGCTCGACGCCGCCGACGTACTGGTCGATCGGACCCCACTGGCGGACCTTCTCCACGTCGAACGGGCCGTCCTCGTAGCCGGGGTCCACGTAGCGCAGGTAGTACCACGAGGAGTCGACGAAGGTGTCCATCGTGTCGGTGTCGCGCCGGGCGGCGCCGCCGCACTTGGGGCAGGAGACCTCGACCCAGTCGGCGGCCGCGGCCAGCGGGGAGACCCCCTTGGGCGCCAGGGCCTCACCGCGCAGGTCGGGCAGGGTGACCGGCAGCTGCTCGTCCGGGACGGGGACCTCGCCGCAGTCGGCGCAGTGGACGATCGGGATCGGGCAGCCCCAGAAGCGCTGGCGGGACAGCAGCCAGTCGCGCAGCCGGAAGTTGACCGCGGCCTTGCCGGTGCCCCGCTCGTTCAGGATCTCGATGATCTTCCGGATCGCGGACGCCTTGTCCAGCCCGTCCAGGGGGCCGGAGTTGACCAGCAGGCCGTCACCGGAGGTCGCCACGCCCGTCTCGCCCGGGTCGGCCAGGCCGGTGTGGACCACGACCCGTACCGGCAGGTCGAAGGCGCGGGCGAAGTCCAGGTCGCGCTGGTCGTGCGCGGGCACGGCCATGATGGCGCCGTGGCCGTAGTCGGACAGCACGTAGTCGGCGGCCCAGACCGGCATGCGCTCGCCGTTGACCGGGTTGATCGCGTAGCGGCCCAGGAAGACGCCGGTCTTCTCCTTGTCGGTGGAGAGCCGGTCGATGTCGCTCAGCTTGGCCACCTCGGCCCGGTACGCCTCGAAGGCCGGCCGCTGCTCGTCGGTGACGAGCTCGTCGGCCAGCGGGGCGTCCGGGGCGACCACGAAGAAGGTCGCGCCGTACAGGGTGTCGGGGCGGGTGGTGTAGACGGTGACCGGCTCGTCGCGGCCCTCGATCACGAAGTCGACGTCGGCGCCGGTGGAGCGGCCGATCCAGTTGCGCTGCATGCTCAGCACGCGCTCCGGCCAAGCGCCCTCCAGCTGCTCCATGTCGTCCAGCAGGCGGTCGGCGTACTCGGTGATCTTGAAGTACCACTGGGTCAGCTCGCGCCGGACGACCTCGGCTCCGCAGCGCTCACACCGGCCGGCGACGACCTGCTCGTTGGCCAGCACGGTCTGGTCGTTCGGGCACCAGTTCACCAGGCCGCCCTTGCGGTAGGCCAGCCCGCGCTCGAAGAAGCGCAGGAACAGCCACTGGGTCCACTTGTAGTAGGAGGTGTCGCTGGTGTGCAGCCGGGTCGACCAGTCGAAGGAGACGCCGTAGCGCTTGAACGAGGCGGCCTGGGTCTCGATGTTGGCGTAGGTCCACTCGGCCGGGTGGGCGTTGCGCTTGATCGCGGCGTTCTCCGCGGGCAGGCCGAAGGAGTCCCAGCCGACGGGGTGCAGGACGTTGTAGCCCTTCTGCCGCCAGTAGCGCGCCACGACGTCGCCGATGGCGAACGCCTCGGCGTGCCCCATGTGCAGGTCTCCGGAGGGGTAGGCGAACATGTCGAGCATGTAGCGCTTCTCGCGGGTGTCGGCGGGGTCGTCCGCGGCCCGGAACGGGTCCAGCTCCTCCCACCGTCGCTGCCACTTCGCCTGCAGTGCCTGCGGGTCGTAGTGCTGCTCGTCGCGTTGCATGTCGGCTCGCTCGCTCACGTTTCTTCCCTCGGTGTACGTCTGCGCAGATGATCTGGACCATCCGGCCCCAATAGAAAAACCCTCCGCTCACGCGAAGGGCAGCCGCATCGGTGAGGCGCCGGGACCGCGCCCCCCTCGACCCCGTGTCCGGCGGACCTTGCCGCGGCGGGATCGCGCGGGGCGCTCCCTAGCGCCGGGAGAGCCGATGCGGCCTGGTAAGCAGCAGGGCCGCGGCACGCATAGTCCAAGACTATCGCAGTCCGCAACCGCCGGTCATGACCGGGAAGGAGAGCCGATCACGGCGGAACCGGGACACCGGGGGCGCCGGAAGGGCACAATGGGACGCCCATGCATTCGGGGCGACCGAGACGTGATGGCGACAGAACCGTTGCGGCCTCGCCTGTCCCGGCAGTTTACCCTTTTCACCGTGGCACACTCAGCAGAGCCGGGGCAGGGCCCGGATCCCAGGGAGGCGGGCCTGCCCCTGCAGGACCCTCCGACCGATCCCACCGGCCTCCAGTTCAGGGAAGCGTTCTCCCGTTTCCCTGCGAAACCCCCCGTCCCGCATGAGAGCATGCCCAATACGCATATTTCGGGCGCCCGTGTGGGAGGTAAGGAATCCATGGCCTCGGATCACTCCAGCCAACCCCCTCTTCCCCCGCCGGTGTGGAGCCAGGCGTCCGGGGCCCCGCCCACCGGAGCGGACGATGCCTCCGGCCCCCGGCTCCCCCGCCCCCAGGACGGCGCCCCCGCGGTCGGCCCCTCCCGTGCGGCCCCGATCCCGGGCAACCGTTCGTGGCAGCAGATGTTCGGCACGGACGCCTCCGGCCCGCAGGCGGGCGGCGCGGCGCGGCAGGACTCCACGCGGCCGTCCGCCCCGGCTCCCGGCGACGCCGGGCCGGGCGCGTCCTCCGGCGAGGCGCCGAGCCCCGCGTTCACGCCCGCCTGGGCCGACTCGCGGCCCAACTGGACGGCGCCCTCCGAGGCCGAGGGCTCCCGCGACTCCCGGCCGAACTGGGCCACTCCCCTCGGCACGGACTCGCGGCCCGGCCGGACCCCGCCGCCGGCCGCGGAAGGCGGGCCGCCCGCCGGGCCGGGCCCGTCCGCGGACCCGTTCGCCAAGCCGGACCCGTTCACCTCCGCCGACCCCTTCGCCAGGCCGGATCCCTTCACCTCCGCCGACCCCTTCGGCAGGACCGCCGCCTTCGCCGTCCCGGCGGGGGCCCCGGACGGCCCCGCCTCCCGGGACGACGCGGCGGAGCCCGGCCGTCCGGCGTCCGAGGGGCGCCCGCCCGGCGGGGCCCCGCACCAGGACCGGGCCGGACAGCCCGGACAGGGCGCCGCCCAGGACCGGGCCGGCGGCCATCTGAGCCGGGACCCCTCCGACCCCAACCGGCCGTTCGTCACCGCGGGCCAGATCAGCGGGCCGAAGACCCCGCCGCCGGAACGCCAGCAGGAGCTGTGGAACACCGTCTTCGGCGAGAACTACCAGGCGATCGGGGACGAGGAGGAGCTCGCCGGGTCCGGCAGGCCCGTGTGGGTCTTCGCGCTCGCGGGCTCGGCGGTGATCGCGCTGGTCGGCGCGGTGCTCTGGGCGTTCCTCGCCGGTCCGCTGGCCTCCGCGGAGGAGGAAAGCGCGGCCGCCGCGACCAAGCCGTCCCAGACGCCCAGTCCGAGTGCCGCCGCGAAGAAGATCGGCCGCCTGCCGAAGTTCTCCGGCGACCCCTCCCCGGTGGCGGGCACCCTCACCGACGCCAGGGCCGCTCTCACCCTGCCCCGGCTGGGCGCGCCGTGGCGGCTGGACACCCGCCCGAGCGTGACCACGACCTACGGCTTCAGCACCCGCCAGTACGTGCTGGCCGGGCAGGACAGCGCGGGCAAGCCCCAGGCCGCGCAGCTGATGTCGGGGCCGCTCTCGCCCCGGATGGCGAAGTACTACACCTCGCCGGAGAACCTCTCCCCGGTGATCAACGCGGTCACGCTGGTCGCGCGCAAGCGGTTCTTCCCCGAGGGCAACACCGCCAAGAAGACCGCCCAGCAGACCCTCGCGGTCGGCGGCCTGCCCGCGCAGCTCGCCGCCTACGAGATCACCGCGGACGGGCAGAAGACCACCGTGGTCGTGGCGGCGGTGAGCACGGGGGCCGATCTGCCCTCGATCGTCTACATGTCGGTGCCGGACGGCAAGAAGGAGTTGCTCCCCGACATCAACGCCGTCTTCACGGCGATCCGGACGACGAGCCGGGGATGACGGACGGGCGCGCTAGAAGTCGCACGTCATGTGCTTGATGCCGTTGATGAAGCCGGAGTAGAGCCGCTGCGGACCGCCGCCCTCGATGTGCGGAACCCTGCGGAACAGCTCGCGGAACATCACCGTGATCTCCCGGCGGGCCAGGTGCGCGCCCAGGCAGAAGTGCGGGCCCGGCCCGCCGAAGCCCACGTGCGGCCCCTCGGTCCGCAGGATGTCGAACCGGGACGGGTCGGTGAAGACCGCCTCGTCCCGGTTCCCGGACCAGTAGAAGAGCAGGACCTTCTCCCCCTTCCTGTAGAGGTGGCCGTTCATCTCGTGGTCGCGGGTCACCTTGCGGCGCATGAAGTTCACCGGTGAGGCCAGTCGGACGATCTCCTCGACCGCGCCCGCGACGCGGCCCTCGAAGTCCTCCAGCAGCAGGGCGCGCTGATCGGGGTTCTCGGTGAACAGGTGCAGGCCGTGCGAGATGGCGTTGCGGGTGGTCTCGTTGCCGGCCACGACCAGCAGGATGAAGAACGAGCCCAGTTCCTGGCCGGTGAGCCGCTCCCCGTCGAGGTTGGCGTTCGCCAGAGCCGAGGTCAGGTCGTCGGCGGGGTGCTCGATCCGGTGGGCGGCGAGCTCCTGGACGAGCCGGTTCAGCTCCATGCCCGCCGTGAGCAGGTTCTCCCCGATCGCGGCGGGGTCGCCGCCGCCGTACTCGGGGTCGAAGCCGCCGAGGATGCGGTTGGAGCGGTCGAAGACGAACCCGTGGTCCTCGTCCGGGATGCCCATCATGTCGCAGATGATCTTCAGGGGGAGGCGGGCGGCCGCCTCGGTGACGAAGTCGCAGCCCGGCCCCCTGGCCAGCAGGTCGTCGACGATCCGGGCGGCCGCCGCCTCGACGCCCGCCTCGAACCGGCCGATCATCTTGGGCGTGAAGGCCCGGGAGACGATCCGCCGCAGCCGCGCGTGCCGGGGATCGTCCATGTTGATCATCGAGCCGAAGTACTCGGCGAACTGCGGCGGCATGTCCGGGATGTTGGTGGCTCCGCCGTCCCCCGAGCAGAAGATCTCGGGCGTGCGGCTGGCCTCCAGGATGTCGGCGTGCCGCACCAGCGCGTGGAAGCCGGGACCCGGGGGCGCGTAGGAGACCTCGGGCTCGGCGTAGAAGACGGGCCGCTCCAGGCCCCGCAGGAGCGCGAAGGCCCGCTCCCGTTCGTGCATCGGCCGGGCCCAGAAGGCGTGGTCGGACAGGTCGACGTCGGCGGCCGAGGCGATCGGCCCGCCTTCGCCCGGCATCGCGGTCATACCGCCATCATCGGCGGGTCCGTCCGCTCAGGTCAACGCGCCGCCCTCAGAAGTCGCAGGTGAGGTGCTTGATGCCGTTGATGAAGCTGGAGCGCAGCCGGTCGGGCTCGCCGGCCGCGCGGATCTGCGGGATCCTCGTGAACAGCTCGCGGAACATCACCGTGATCTCCCGGCGGGCCAGGTGCGCGCCCAGGCAGAAGTGCGGGCCCGGCCCGCCGAAGCCCACGTGCGGCCCCTCGGTCCGCAGGATGTCGAACCGGGACGGGTCGGTGAAGACCGCCTCGTCGCGGTTGGCCGACCAGTAGAAGAGCAGGACCTTGTCGCCCTCGCGGTAGAGGTGGCCGTTCATCTCGTGGTCGCGGGTCACCGTACGGCGCATCCAGGTCACCGGCGAGGCCACCCGGACGATCTCCTCGACCGCGCCCGCGACGCGGCCCTCGAAGTCCTCCAGCAGCAGGGCGCGCTGATCGGGGTTCTCGGTGAACAGGTGCAGGCCGTGCGAGATGGCGTTGCGGGTGGTCTCGTTGCCGGCCACGACCAGCAGGACGAAGAACGAGCCCAGCTCCTGCAGCGTCAGCCGCTCACCGTCGAGGTTGGCGCTGGTCAGCGCGGTGATGAGGTTGTCGCCGCCCGCGTCGGCCAGGGAGACGACCAGGTCCTGCAGGCGCTGCCCGGCACCGAGGAGCAGCTCGGCCGCGCGGCCGGGATCCTCCATGAACTCGGGGTCGCCGCCGGACAGGATGACGTTCGACGCCTCGAAGACCGTCCGGTGGTGCTCCTCGGGGATGCCCATCATGTCGCAGATGATCTTCAGGGGGAGGCGGGCGGCCACCTCGGTGACGAAGTCGCAGCCCGGCCCCCTGGCCAGCAGGTCGTCGACGATCCGGGTTGCCTCGGCCTGCACGTCCGCCTCGAACCGGCCGATCATCTTGGGGGTGAAGGCCCGGGAGACGATCCGCCGCAGCCGCGCGTGCCGGGGGTCGTCCATGTTGATCATCGAGCCGAAGTACTCGTTGAACTCCACGGGCAGGTCCTGGACGTTCACCGCGCCCCGGCCGGAGCAGAACACCTCCGGCAGGCGGCTGGCCTCAACCACGTCGGCGTGCCGTACCAGGGCGTGGTAGCCGGGTCCGGGCGGGGCGAAGGGGATCTCCGGCTCGGCGAAGCGGAGCGGGGCCGGCTGGGCGCGGAGCAGGGCGAAGGCCTTCTCCCGCTCGGCCATCGGCCGCTCCCAGAACGCCAGGTCGGAAAGGTCGATCTCCGCCAGCGGAACCGTCACGCCAACCTCCACTAGAACCGGATTCGGTTCATTCGATCCTGCCACACGATCTCCGTCCTGACCAGCTCGGGCAGGCCGCGCCGCGGGAGTGCCCCCGAGCCGCTCAGGTGGTGTACGGCAGGTGCTTGATGCCGTTGATGAAGTTGGACAGCAGATAGGAGGGCTCGCCGGCCGCGCGGATCCCCGGCACCCGGGTGAGCAGCTCGCGGAACATCACCGTGATCTCCCGGCGGGCCAGATGGGCGCCGAGGCAGTAGTGGGGGCCCGGCCCGCCGAACCCGACGTGCGGATTGGGGTGGCGGGTGATGTCGAAGACGTCGGGGTCGGTGAAGACGGACTCGTCGCGGTTGGCGGAGTTGTAGAAGAGCAGGACCTTGTCGCCCCTGCGGTAGTCCATCCCGTTCATCGAGTGGTCGCGGGTGAGCGTGCGGCGGAACTGGATCACCGGCGTGGAGTAGCGGACGATCTCCTCGACCGCGCCCGCGATGCGGCCCTCGAAGTCCTCCAGCAGCAGCGCGCGCTGCTCCGGATGGTCGGTGAGCAGCTTCAGCCCGTGGGAGACGGCGTTGCGGGTGGTCTCGCTCCCGGCGACCACGAGCAGGATGAAGAACGAGCCGAGCTCCTGCGGGGTGAGGGACTCCTCGCCGTTGACCAGCAGGCTGGTCAGGTCGCCGGTGGAGCGGCCCCGGCGTGCACGGCCGAGCCGGGCGGCCAGGTGGTTGAGCTCCCGGCCGGCGCCCATCAGCTTGACCAGCCCGCGCGCCACGTTCCAGCGCCTGAGCTCGGGCTGGATGCCGGTGTACTCCGGATCGGCGTTGCCCAGGATGATGTTGGTGGCGCGGAGCACCCGGCCGTGGTGCTCCGGGGGGATGCCCATCATGTCGCAGATGACCTGGACCGGCAGGCGGGCGGCGACCCGGGTGACGAAGTCTCCGGACCCCTCGGCGACCGCCTCGTCCACGATCCGGGTGGCCGCCCGCTGGAGGTCCTCCTCCATCTTGGCCAGGATGCGGGGGGTGAAGGCCCGGGAGACGATCCGCCGCAGCCGCGCGTGCCGGGGGTCGTCCATGTTGATCATCGAACCGAAGTAGACCGCCATCCACCTGGGCATGTCCACGATGCTGTTGGCCGTCGGCTCGCTGCTGAAGACCCCGGCGTTCCGGCTGGCCTCGGTGACGTCGGCATGCCGTACCAGGGCGTAGTAACCGGGGCCGTGCCCGACGAAGGGGATCTTGTTCTCCCTGACGAACACGGGTCGGTCCAGTGCGCGGAGCCGCCGGAAGGCGTCCATCCGCGCGGACTGCGGGAGCGCCCAGAACGGGATCTCCGATAGGTCGATGTCCGCCGCATTCACGGTCATGCACTCAGAGTTCGGCAAGTAAGCACTTACGTCAAGTGTGAGCCCCGTCACACGCAACCCGCTGAGCAGCACGGACGCGCCATGATCGAACAAGGTGTAAGCGGGCTCTTACCTGCACGTATCCCGGCGCTTTGCCGGTCAATTTGTAACCTTGCCTACCTACCGGTAGGTATGCTCCTCCTGCCAGGATGAACGGGCCAGAGCTTGTCCGGACGGAGGATCCAACCCATGCTCAACCTGTCGATCGTGCTGGAGGACAGCGCCCGGGAGTGCCCCGACCGCACCGCGGTGGTCTACGGGGATCTGAGGATTCCGTACTCCCTGGTCGAAACAGTCGCGAACCAGGTTGCCAACCTGCTCGTCTCCCGGGGCATCGGCAGGGGCGACAAGGTCGCGCTCGCCTGCCCCAACCTGCCCTACTTCCCCTTCGTGTACTTCGGGATCCTCAAGGCCGGGGCGACCGTGGTGCCGCTCAACGTCCTCCTCCAGGCGCCGGAGATCGCCTACCACCTGGAGGACTCCGAGGCCAAGGCGCTCTTCTGCTTCGAGGGCCTGCCGGACCTGCCCCTGGGCCGGCGCGGCAGGGAGGGCTTCGAGGCGGCGGCGAACACCGAGCACTTCTTCGTGCTCCCGGCCACGCCGTTCGCCACCGAGTCGGAGCACGGCGAGACCATCTGGGCGGCGCTGGACGGCGTCTCCGGCGAGTTCGAGACCGTCCAGACCGCTCCGGACGACACCGCGGTCATCCTCTACACCAGCGGCACCACCGGCCGGCCCAAGGGCGCCGAGCTCACCCACATGAACATGCTGATGAACGCCATCGTCTCCGACGAGATGTTCCCGCGTTCCGAAAGCGGCGACGCCTACCTGGCGGTGCTCCCGCTCTTCCACTCCTTCGGCCAGACCGTCGTCATGAACGCCGGCTTCCGCCGCCGCGCCACCGTCGTGCTCCTGCCCCGCTTCGAGCCGGGCCCCGCGCTGGAGCTGATGCGCAAGGAGGAGATCACGCTGTTCGCGGGCGTGCCGACCATGTTCTGGGGCATGCTGACGAAGATCCACGCCGACGGCGACGAGATCCCGACCTCGCTGAAGGCCGCCGTCTCCGGCGGCGCCGCCGCCCCGGTCGAGGTCCTCAAGGACTTCGAGGCGACCTTCGGCCTCGGCATCCTGGAGGGCTACGGCCTGTCGGAGACCTCCCCGGTGGCCAGCTTCAACCAGCTCGGCAGGCCCACCAAGCCCGGCACCATCGGCACGCCGATCTGGGGTGTGGAGATGAAGCTGGTCGACAGCGAGTGGAACACCGTCGAGGGCGAGGGCCCCGGCGAGATCGCGATCCGCGGCCACAACGTGATGAAGGGCTACTACAACCGGCCTGAGGCGACCGCCGAGGTCATGAAGGACGGCTGGTTCCGCACCGGAGACATCGCCACCCGGGACTCCGACGGCTACTACACGATCGTCGACCGGGCCAAGGACATGATCATCCGTGGCGGTTTCAACGTCTACCCGCGCGAGCTCGAGGAGGTCCTGATGACCCACCCCGAGGTCTCGCTCGCCGCGGTGGTCGGCGTGCCCCACGACTCGCACGGCGAGGAGGTCAAGGCCTACATCATCCGCACCCCCGGCGCCGCCGTCACCGAGGAGCAGCTCGTCGCCTGGTGCAAGGAGAACATGGCGGCCTACAAGTACCCGCGGATCATCGAGTTCCGCGACGCCCTGCCGATGACCGCCACCGGCAAGATCCTCAAGCGCGAGCTCCGGTAGAACCCCGGCGCTCCTCCTCAGGACGGCGGCCGCCCTGCCGATGAGCCGTACATGACGGCCGCCAGAGCATGGAGCTTCCTCGTCGCGGCGGTCACGGCCTCGGTCGTGACCGCCGTGGCGTACGAGACGACCCCCGGACAGATCCTCTATTTCGTCCTGTACGGCGCGATCTGCGCCCTCACCTGGTGGGCGGCCCTGCGGCTGGCCGAGAGCCCGGACCGGCGGCCCTGGCTGCTGATCGCCACGGCCCAGACGCTCTGGCTGACCGGCGACGCGATCGAGATGGCGTACTTCCTGTTCACCCCGGAGGTGCCCGCGGTCGGGATCAGCGACGCCTTCTGGCTCGGCGGCTACCCCCTGGTCGCCGCGGCCCTGATCCTGATGGCCCGCCGCCGCGCGCCCGGCCGCCTGCGCGGCGCCGTGCTCGACGCGCTGACCCTGTCCACGGTGGCCGCGCTGGCCTCCTGGCAGTTCCTGATCGAGCCCACCCTCCGGTACGGCCTCGGCACCGCGGTCGTCCCCGCGCTCTACCCCCTCTGCGACGTCGTGGTGCTCGCCGCCGCCCTTTTCCTGGCCCTGTCACCGGGCGAGCGCGGCGCCCCGACCCGGCTGCTGCTCGGCGCCGTCTCCGCCTACCTCGCCGTAGACCTCGGCTACAACCTGCTGCCGTACGTGTTCGAGCGCTGGAGCCTCGACCTGTGGTACGTGCTGGACCGGCTCGGCGTCGGCCTGCTGGCCGGCCACGCCCTGCTCGCCACGGCCGCGCTGCACCCCCGCCGCGCCGAGCTGACCCGTTCCGGCATCGACGTGGGGACCCTGCACCCGGCGCGGGTCGTCTTCCTCGGCCTGGCGCTGCTGGGCACGCCGGCCATGGCCCTGCGGTACGCCGGCTTCAGCGGCGAGGAGGTGCTGACCATCGTCGCCAGCGCCGCCGCCGCGACCTTCGTGCTGGCCCGGTTCACCACCGCGGTCCGCGAGCAGGAGCGCATGCAGGCCCAGCTGGCCTACCAGGCCCGCCACGACCCGCTGACCGGCCTGGCCAACCGGGCCGTCCTGCACGACACCCTGCAGCGGATCGTGCCGGACGGGGAGCCGGGGGCGGCCGGCTGCGCGGCGGTGCTCTACCTCGACCTCGACGGCTTCAAGCAGGTCAACGACACCTGCGGCCACGAGGCAGGCGACGCCGTGCTGCGCGCGGTCGCCGCGCGCCTCACCGCCGCGATCCGCGGCACCGACCTGGCGGCCCGCCTCGGCGGCGACGAGTTCGTCCTGCTCTGCCCGGGGACGACCCGCGAGGAGGCCGGGCGCCTGGCCGAGCGTCTGCTGCGGGAGATCACCGCTCCGGTGCCGTTCGGCGACCACCTGCTCCACGTCGGTGCCAGCATCGGCATCGCCGTGCACGGCGACGGCGCGGCCGGGACCACGGCCACGGAGCTGCTGCGCTCGGCCGACGCCGCGATGTACGCGGCCAAGCACCGGGGCAAGGGCCGCTGGGTCGCGGCCGGCGCGGGCGGACCGCGCATGGCCGCCTGAGCCCACCCCGGCCGGACCGCGCGCCGCGCGGACCGCGCATCGCGCAGGCCCACCGCCCGCACGGGCCGCACACCGGACGGGCCCGCCGTCCCGGTGGGGACGGCGGGCCCGCACGGCGGGCCGGGCGATCAGGGCCAGTCGCGGGAGGGCCGCAGCGGCACGCGGGAGCCTCCCTCGGCGTCCAGCCTGGTGGCCAGCACCTGGTGGAGCTGGACCTTGTTGCGCTCGAAGCCGACCACGCAGCCGGCCATGTAGAGCCGCCAGACCCTGGCCGTGCCGCGGCCCACCTCCCGGACGGCCTCCTCCCAGTGCGCGTCCAGGTTGGCGCACCAGTGCTTGAGGGTCAGGGCGTAGTGCTCACGGAGGTTCTCCTCGTGGCGGATCTCGAAACCGGTGTCCTCCATCTCGCGGATCAGGGTGCCCACCGACTCCAGCTCGCCGTCCGGGAAGACGTAGCGGTTGATGAACCCGCCGGCGTTGAGGGTCTTCTCCCTGCCCGTCGGCCGGGTGATGCAGTGGTTGAGCAGACGCCCGCCGGGGACGAGCTTGCCGTACAGGAAGCGGAAGTAGAACGGGAGCTGGTCCCTGCCGATGTGCTCGGTCAGGCCGATCGAGCTGACCGCGTCGAAGCCGCTCTCCGTGACGTCGCGGTAGTCGCCGTGCCGGATCTCGACCAGGTCGCCGAGGCCCGCCTCGGCGACGGCCTTCTGCCCCCACTCGGCCTGCCGGCGCGAGAGGGTGACGGCGAGCACCTTCACCCCGTACTCGCGGGCGGCGTGGATGGCCATGCCGCCCCACCCGCAGCCCACGTCCAGCAGGCGCATGCCCGGCTTCAGCCCGAGCTTCTTGGCCACCAGGTCGAACTTGGTGAACTGCGCCTCCTCCAGGGACGCCTCCGCGGTGGGGAAGACCGCGCAGGTGTACGCCATGGAGGGGCCGAGCACCCACTCGTAGAAGGTGTTGGACACGTCGTAGTGGTGGTGGATCGCCTCGGCGTCCCGCCGCTTGGCGTGGCGGCTGCCCAGCCGGGCCATCATGCTGCGCCGCACCTCCTGGGGAGGGGGCGGGACGATCATCGTCAGCGGCTTGAGGCCCAGGGCCCGCGCTGTGGCGATCTTCTCCTGGAGCGGGATGTCGCCGATGGTCAGCGACCACATCCGCGACAGCAGGGTGTACATGTCGCCGTGGACGTCGAGGTGGCCCGACACGTACGCCCGGGCGAGCCCGAGCTCTCCGGGGGACTGCGCGAGGTAGGCCACAGCGATGGGGGTCTTCACCTCGATGGTGACGTCCGCGCCGGAGGGGCCCGCCTTGCTGCCGTCGTAGGCGGTGAACCCGATCCCGGCCCCGGGACCGACGACCTTCTCGAAGATCTCCGCGAGCTTCACCGAAAGCAACCTCCCTAACGTCCCCGTACGCACTTGTCGTAGAGATCGAGCAACCGGCCGGAGGGGTCGTACTCCCGTTTGACCGGCCAGTAGGCGTCCCCGTTGTAGAGCCGCCAGAATTCGTCCCGGGGGTAGAACGACGTGGAGTACAGCGACTTGTGCCCCTCCAGCCGGTGCACCTCGTGCTCGATGAGACGGTTGTGGTAGCCGTCGAACTGGCCCCGGGGCAGCGGGACGGTCCCCCAGAAACCGAAGTTCACGTACAGCCGGCCCGGCTCCAGCGGGTAGAGCGGCCACTCGCTCGAGGACTTGAGCGGGCACATCCAGACCGGCGTCATGCCGACCTTCTCGTGGAAGAACTCCAGGAAGTCGGCGCCGCGCTCGACGGGCACCTCGATGTCCTGGATGACCGACTCCTGCACGGGCCGGTTCCGCCAGCGGTCGATCCGGGCGGTCACGCCGTACCTGCGGTCGAGGCCGACGAGCCGGCGGTAGACGTCGGAGCGCATCCACCGGCGCGGCATCACCGAGCGCACCCGCGGGTCCTGCACCCCGAAGGCCCGCGAGCACCAGAACCAGTCGGTGTCCCAGCGCCACAGGTAGTCGCGGACGGTCAGCCAGTCGCGGCTCCGCGTCCTGA
This sequence comes from Planomonospora alba, assembly GCF_039534085.1. Taxonomy (NCBI): domain Bacteria; kingdom Bacillati; phylum Actinomycetota; class Actinomycetes; order Streptosporangiales; family Streptosporangiaceae; genus Planomonospora; species Planomonospora alba. Next base: position 1,711 of record NZ_BAAAUT010000062.1, on the reverse strand, counting down.
TCGACTGGTAGTAGATCCGCATGCCGGTGTAGTCCGAGACGTACGGCGCGCGCTCGGCGAACCGGCCGAGGGTGATGTAGAGCTCGTCCGGGGCGAAGAAGGTGCCGTCCACGAAGTCGACCGGCTCGCCGTCGTGCTCGCCCCGCTCGCAGATCTCGTTCATCGCGAGCATGCACTTGTGGGCGTCGGTGAACTCCAGGTGCGTCAGGCGCACGTACGGCTGGACGGGCTTGAGCCTGATCCGGAGCCGGAGCGCGTAGCCGAGCGTGCCGTAGGAGTTGGGGAACGCGCGGAACAGGTCGCGGTGCTCGCCGGAGTCCCGGGCGACGATGACGCGGCCGTCGCCGGTGAGGATCTCCATCTCCTCGACCGACTCGTGCGGCAGCCCGTCGGCGAAGCTGGTGGACTCGATGCCGAGCCCGGTCACCGCGCCGCCGAGCGTGATGGTCTTGAGCTGCGGCACGACGTACGGCATGAGCCCGTGCGCGAGGGTGGCGTCCACGAGGTGCTCGTACGTCGTCATCCCCTGGACCTCGGCGGTCATGGCGACGGGGTCGACCTCGATGACCCGGTCCAGGTCGCGGGCGGACAGGCGGGCCGCGCGGCCGCCCTCGCGGAAGCGGAACAGGTTCGTGGTGGCCTTGGCCAGCCTGGGCGCGCTCCCCTCGGGGAGGGACGCGTAGGACTCCCTGATCTGCTCCACCGCCCGCCGGTGCGCCGACATCGGTGTCGTGGGCAGCACAGGACATCACCCCCAGGCTCTCGACGGAAAGATCGCCCCTAGCACGTTATCTCCCCGATGCGGGCGCGGCCAGGAGGGGTCGGTTAAACGCGTGAAAACTCTTCCGGGTAGGGGCGGGCCGAAAACCCGGCCGGGATCATCCCGCGCGGCCCGGGCGGAAGCTGTCGAGCACCCGGTCCATCATGGCCCGGTGCTCCTCCCACCGGGACTCCGCGGTGGTCCAGGTGAGGACGACGGCGGTGTCGCCGAGCGCGATGAGGCGCCGCACCTCGTGGTAGCCCGTCCCCGGTGAGGCCCACTCCGCCCCGCCGTCGCCCTTCGTCCAGCCGAACTCCCAGTCCAGCGCGTCGCCGTAGGGGGTGGAGACCTGCCGGGTCTTCTCCCCGGCGAGCTCGCTCCACCGCCCGACCTCCTCCCGCAGCGCCGTGCGCACGGCCTCCAGCCCGCTCACCGGGCGCACCACCTCCACCGACAGGTGCGCGTCGCCCCCGGGGCTGAGCCACTGGGTGTAGCCGGTCTCGGCGATGTGCTCCGCCTTCCAGCCGGACGGGTAGTGGATGGACCACTCCTGCGGGCCGTCCGCGACCCAGTGCCGCGTCCCGCTCCCGGCCGAGGCGGGCCGCCTGCTCCGGGTGGTCGTGGGAGTGGGGGTGGGGGTCGGGGTCTCCTCGGGCGTGCGGGCCCGGGTCTTCCGCTCCGGCTCGGCCGCGGGCGCCGCCGGGTCCGGGATGTGGGGCGAGGCGGCGGACCGGTCGGCCTCGGAGATGACCCACCCGGCCGTGCCCGCGCCGGCCACGAGCAGCGCCAGCGTCATGAACAGCACGACGGGGATGCGCCTGCCGCGCCGCCGCGCGGGCGGGGGCGGGGGAACCGGCGGGACCGCTGCGGGGGCCGGCCCGCCCTGGGCCGCGGCGCCGTGCCGGACCGCCTGGTGCCGGACCGTGCCGCCGGGCTGCTCCGGCGCGATCC
>NZ_BAAAUT010000061.1:0-38287 GCF_039534085.1 Planomonospora alba | reverse complement strand
ACGTCGGACTCGCCGGTCTCCAGCCCGTACGCGCGGGAGCCGACCACCACCGACAAGACCAGATGATCCGGGACGAACCGAACGTTCACCGTCTCAGCCTGCCAGAGGGGGCGCGGCTCCCGTACGGGGTCCCGGAACGCGGGGCTCAGCCGGTCCCGAACGGGTTGTTGACGGCGTAGCGCCACACCCCGTCCGGACCCCGCCGGGCGACGTCGGCCGCGCTTCCCTGGAGGTGGACCTCCTCGCCGTCGCCCGCCGTGCCCTGGACGGACCAGTCGACGATGAGCAGGGCGACGTCGCCTGCGACGTAGGCGTGCCGCAGTCGGGCGTCGATCGGAAGGCCGAGCCCGAGGAGGTGCCGGTCGGCGGCGGCCCGTGCCTCGCCCGTGACGGGATGCCCCGGTCCGGGGACGAGCACGCCCGGGTCGTCGTAGAGCCGGTCGAGGTGCTCCGCGTTCCCGGAATTGAACGCTTCGGCGAAGGCCGCGGGGAGCTGGGCGGCGTCTTCGGGGATGATCATGCACGAGGCGCTGTCGTCATGAGTTGTCATGACACACACATCGTACCACATTAATGATCTTTTTGGGCGGGAGCTGCTCCACCGCGCTCTGCCGGCGCCCCTCGGAGGGGGCCGGACGGGCGGGCGGTCGCTCTCGAGCCGGTGAAGGGGGAGTGGGCCGGAATATGACGGATTCGGCACCGGGCCGCGAGGATTCGTCACATGCCGGATCCTGCGGGAGAAGATCGCTCGGGCGGAGACCGACACCAGCTGTCGATCTCCATCGAGCCCGCGGGGAGTCGCCTCGACGAACCGCTGGAAGACGATCCTCCTCGCCCTGTGCGGACCGCCGCCGGCGCGGGGTCCTCCGGCATCGCGCAGACAATCGCGCAGACATCGGTGACCGGCCTCGGTCAAGACAGGATCTCGACGTACCCGTCGGTTCCGTGCACGCGGATCCGCTGCCCGTCCCGGATCAGCCGGGTGGCGTCCACCACGCCGACGACGGCCGGCAGACCGTACTCCCGCGCGATCACCGCCCCGTGGGTCATCAATCCTCCGACCTCCGTCACCAGGCCTGAGACGGCGACGAACAGGGGCGTCCAGCTGGGGTCCGTGTGGGCCGTGACGAGGATGTCGCCGGCTTCGAGATCGGCCCGGGCCATGTCCAGGATGACGCGGGCGCGCCCCTCGACGGTCCCGGCGGAGACCGGCAGGCCGATCAGGGCACCGGCCGGCACGTCGTCGCGCCGGTACGCCCCGGTGACGGCCTCGCCGTCGGAGGTGAGCACCCGGGGCGGCGTGAGCGCGCCGTACGACCGGAACTCCTCCTCCCGCCGCCGGATCAGCTCCTCGTCCACCCGGCCGGTGCGCACGACGTCGTGGAACTCGTGGAACGTCAGGTAGAAGACGTCCTCCTCCTCGGCGAGCACGCCGGCCCGTACGAGGCGCTCGGCCTCTTCCAGCAGGGCCTGCTTGTAGACGGAGTAGCGGCTGACGATGTCGTACTTCGGGTACTCGCGGTAACCGATGAAGGTCCGGACCCGATCGATCATCCGCTCGGTCTCGTCGGCCTTGCGCTCCCCGTCCGGCAGGGCCCGCAGGCGTTCGAGCACCTCCTGCGCCTTCTTCCGCGCCTCCCGCCGTCCTTGCTCGAAGCGCCGCCCGGCGGCGCCCGGCTCGAAGTTCCTGACGTTGTCGAGGATCACGGGAACGAGCGTGGCGGGGCGTTCGCGCCAGCGCGGCCTCGTGATGTCGATCTCGCCGACGCAGCGCACGCCGTACCGGTCGAGGTAGTCCTCGATGGCGCGGCGCGCTTCGGTCCCGCCCGCGAGCTTCGGCAGCTCGTCCAGGAAGCCGTCGTCCTCGACACCCTGCAGGAACGCCACCACCTCCGGATGCGGGCGGATCACGTCGGCGACGTCGAGCAGCGCCAGTCCCATCTCCGACGTGATGTTGCCGGGGGCGGACAGCGTGAGGGTGTCGGCCGCGTTCTTCTCGCCCAGCCATTCCCGCAGCCGGTCGTTGAGCCACCAGGTGGCCTCCATCCCCGCCATGATCGCCTGCATGCTCAACGGATCACCGAGGACCCGCTTGTGCTCCTGGAACGCCTCCAGCAGGAAGTCGAACAGCGCCGGCCCGCTCTTCGTCCGGATGTCGCGCCGCAGGGCGGCGATGGACGCCCGGCTGCGCTCGATCAGCTCGGCGACGATGGCCGGATCGGTCTCGATCGGGGCGGGCGCGCCGCCGGCCGGCGGCCCGCCGGGACCGTCGTCCGGGAGCTCGGGGACGAAGCCGCCGCGTTCGAGGACGGTCTCCAGCGCGTCCCTGGTCAGCGGGTCGGACCTGCCCGCCATCTCCAGGAGGCCGGCGCGGCCCGCGGGCGAGGCCAGGCGCCGGGTGACGTCGACGAACAGCCGCCCGCCGGCCTCGTGCATCGGCGCCATGGCCGTCAGCTGCCACACGGAGACGCCCAGCGGCTTCATGGGGTCGGTCATCATCTGCTGGTGGCCGACGGAGAGGTAGACGCGGTTCTCCCGGTCGGGGGCCGCGGGGACGGGGAACAGCGTGGTGATCGGCCGGCTCTGCACGATCTGGAAGTCATCGCCGACCAGGCACCATTCGATGTCCTGCGGGCGGCCGAAATGCGCTTCGATCCGCCGCCCGAGCCGCACGAGCCGCACGACCTGCGCCCGTGTCAGCGCCGGCTGCTCCTGCCGCTGCGGGTCGACCGCCACTTCCCGCGTCCCGCCGGCCGGCAGGGCGTGGACGGCACGCTGCTTGACGGCGATCGCCTCGGTGACGACCTCGCCGTCGCGCACCTTGAAGACGTCCGGGTTCACCAGGCCGGAGACCAGGGCCTCGCCGAGGCCGAAGCCGGCGTCCACAGTGGCGACCTTCCGGTCGCCCGTGACGGGGTCGGCCGTGAACAGGACGCCGGCCGCATCCGGGAAGACCATCCGCTGCACGACCACGGCCATGTGGACCTTCCGGTGGTCGAAGCCGTTGCGCAGGCGGTAGGCCACGGCCCGCTCGGTGAACAGCGACGCCCAGCACCGGCTGACGTGCCGCAGGACCGCCGCCGGCCCCACGACGTTCAGGTAGGTGTCCTGCTGGCCCGCGAAGGAGGCCGTCGGCATGTCCTCCGCCGTCGCGCTGGATCGCACGGCGTAGGCGGCCTGCTCGCCGAGCCGGGCGAGCCCGCGGGCGATCGCCGCCGCGAGATCACCGGGGACGGCGATGCCTTCGACGGTCCGGCGGATCTCCGCGCTGAGCGTGCGGATCGCCTCCCGGTCGCCCGGGTCCAGGCGTGCCAGCCGATCGAGCGGATCGGCCATCGCCGGCGCTTCCGCCACGACGCGCCGGTAGGCGTCCGTCGTCACGCAGAAGCCGGCCGGCACGCGGATCCCTTCGATCCGCGACAACGCGCCCAGCTGCGCGCCCTTGCCGCCCACGACCGCGACCCGCGTCCGGTCGGCCTCCCTCAGGTCCATCACGTACCGCTCGGTCATGACGACACCTCCACCGTGGTCGTGCTCCGTCGTCCCGCACCGGGCGTCCGCGACCGCACCGCCGGTCCCACCGCCGGTCCGGCGTCACCGCGTCCCCCGTGCATCGACAGCGACACAGACATGCCGCACCCCCCGTTTCCGCAGATCGTGGTCTCGGCTCGTGGTCTCGGCCGACGATTCTGCGGCAAGGCCCCGGTCTTGCCGCAAGCCCCCCGGTGCGCTATACGTTGAAAGTGGCGAGGAGAGATCTCCTCGCCTTCGTCGTCTCTCCTCCACCGGAGCCGGCACGCCTCCCGTGAAGCGGCGGCCGCACCGGCCCGGGCGCGGTCAAGCGGCTCTACCCGGACGCCTCCGGTGACTCGTCAGCGACCGGCTGCCGGGATGAGGCACCCACGGGCGGCCCGACGGCCCACCGTCAAACGGGTCACGCTCTCAGCAGCACGCGTACGAGCAGGACAGCACCTCGGTGCATGTCGTGAACGTGAGCGGGACGATCGGTACGCCACCGGCACGCCGGCGCATGTTCTGCGCCAGCAGGACGAGCCGTTGGCGCTCCTGCAGACCGCACTGGCCGGATGACGGGACCGGAGGCCGGGGCGTTGTCCCGGCGTCGGCCGGTCCGGCTCCTCCAGCCGCTTCTTGGCCCGGAAAGGGAGGCGGCCCCGCGTCAGCCGCCCGCCAGCGCGGCCATCACCCGGGCGCGGTGGCCGGCGGGCGAGCCCCAGGCGGTGTGCAGGGCGCGGACCCGGCGGATCCAGAGGCTGGGGTCGTACTCGTCGGTGTAGCCGATCGCCCCGTGCACCTGCAGTGCGGCCCGGGCCGCCGCGTAGGCCGCCTCCGAGACGGCCGCCTTCGCGGCCGACACGTCCCGGGGGAAGTCCGGCGAGCCGTACGCCAGCGCCGCGCCGTGCACCAGCGGGCGGGCGTACTCCAGGCCCACCAGCACGTCGGCCAGGCGGTGCTTGACCGCCTGGAAGGCGCCGATCGGCCGGCCGAACTGGTGCCGGGCGGCGGCGTACTCCACGGTGACCTCCAGCAGGCGGCGGCCCAGCCCGGACAGCTGGGCGGCGCAGGCCAGCGCGCCCAGATCGTAGGCGGCCTCCGCGGCCGCGCGCACGTGCGGGCCGGAGGCGAGCACGGCGCCCGCGGCGACCGGGGACAGCCGCCGGGACGGGTCCAGCGACGGCCGGGCCTCGCCCGGGACCGCCGCGCGGAGCCGGTCGCCGTCCACGGTCCAGACGGCGTCCGCGACGCCGGCGTCCAGCGCGTACGGCACGGCCGGCGGGAGCGCCAGCGAGACGACGGCCGTGCCCTCGGCGATGCGCGGCAGCCACCCGGCGGGCCCGCCGTCACCCAGCCGGGCGAGCAGTTCGGCGGCGGCGACGGTCTCGGCCAGCGGCCCCGGTACGGCGTGCCGCCCCAGCTCGTGGAAGGCGGTCACCAGCTCCACCGGGAGCGGCCCCGCCCCGCCCGCGGCCTCCGGCACGGCCGGCGCGAAGACGCCGACCTCGCCGAGCGCGCGCCACAGCGCCAGGCCCGGCCCGGCGTCCCCGGCCGCCCAGGCGCGGATCACACCCGGGGTGCCGGCCCCGGTCAGCAGCGTGTGCAGGGTCTCGCCGAACAGCCGCTGCTCGGCGTCGAGGACGAACTTCACCGTCGCCTCCCGGTCCCGTCGTGTCCGCGGCGCCGTACCCGGGCCGTCCCGCCGTGCCCGCCGCGGCGCGCCCGACCGCCGCGGCCGTCACACGCCTGCGCCTCCGCCGCCCTCACCGGCCCTCCCTGGGCAGGCCGAGCACGCGCTCGGCGATGACGTTGCGCTGGATCTCGTTGGTCCCGGCGTAGATGGGACCGGCGAGGGAGAAGACGTAGCCCTCCAGCCACTCGCCGGCCAGCTCCCCGTCCGGGCCCAGCAGGTCGAGCGCGGTCTCGTGCAGCGCCAGGTCCAGCTCCGACCAGAAGACCTTGTTGAGGCTGGACCCGGCGCCGGGGCCGTCGGTGCGGGAGATCGTCTCGAAGCCCTTCAACCGGTAGGCGCGGGCCCTGATCCACGCGTCGGCCACCCGGTCGCGCAGCGCGGTGTCGGCGGGGTCGGCGCGTTCGCGCCAGAGCTCCACCAGCCGGTCGGCGGCGGCCGTGAACCGGCCGGGGCTGCGCAGCGTGAGCCCGCGCTCGTCGCCGGCGGTGCTCATCGCGACCTTCCAGCCCTCGCCCGGCTCGCCGATCACGTCGGCGTCCGGCACGAAGACGTCGTCGAAGAAGAGCTCGGCGAAGGCGGGCCTGCCGTCGATGCGGCCGATCGGCCGCCGGGTGACCCCTTCGGCGTCCAGCGGGAACATCAGGTAGGTCAGGCCCCGGTGCCGCCCGGCGCGCGGGTCGGAGCGGAACGGGCCGAAGCCCCGGTCGGCGAAGGCCGCGCGGGAGCACCACGTCTTCTGCCCGTTGAGCAGCCAGCCGCCGCCGGTGCGGGTCGCGGTGGCGCGCAGCGAGGCCAGGTCGCTGCCCGCGCCCGGCTCCGACCACGCCTGCGCCCAGACCACCTCTCCGGAGGCCATCGGCGGCAGGATCCGCTCCAGCTGCTCCGGGGTGCCGTGCGCGAACAGGGTGGGGGCGAGCAGGTTGATGCCGTTCTGGCCGACCCGGCCGGGCGCCCCGGCCGCGTGGTACTCCTCCTCGAAGACCAGCCACTCCAGCGGGCTCGCGTCCCGCCCGCCGTACCGGGCGGGCCAGGAGACGACCGACAGGCGCGCGGAGTGCAGCTCGCGCTCCCAGGCGCGGTGGGCGGCGAATCCCTCGGCGGTCTCCAGCGAGGGCAGGGGGGCGGCGGGCACGTGGTCGCGGAGCCAGGCGCGCACCTCGGCGCGGAACGGCTCCGCGGACGAGAGGTCAAGATCCATCGGTGGCCGCCTCCGCGTTCGCGGGGCCGGATCCCGCGGCGGCGGCCTCCGCGCCTCCGCCGCCGGTCCCGCCGCCGGTCGCCCGGGCGGCGCCGGACCCGTCGGCGGCGGCCTTCATGCTCCTGGGGTCCATGCCCGCCAGGGCGTCGGCGGAGGTCTCGGCGTTGTGGGCGTGGGCGAGGTGGTGCAGGCCGAAGACCGCGTCCATCCCGGCGTGCATGCCCTGCGCGTCCTCGGCCTGGTTGACGGCCTTCTTGGCGAGCGCCAGGCCGAGCCGGGGCATCGCCGCGATCCGCCCGGCCAGCGCGAGGACCTCGCCCTCCAGCTCCTCGCGGGGCACGAGCCGGTTGACCATGCCCACCTCGTACGCGCGCCGGGCGCTCATGCGGTCGCCGGTGTAGAGGAACTCCCTGGCGATGCGCGGCGGCATCGCCCAGGGGTGGGCGAAGTACTCCACGCCGGGGATGCCCATGCGGACCACCGGGTCGGCGAAGAACGCGTCGTCGGAGGCGACGATCAGGTCGCAGACCCAGGCGAGCATGAGCCCGCCGGCGACGCACGCGCCCTGCACCATCGCGATCATCGGCTTGGGGATCTCCCGCCAGCGGCGGCACATGCCGAGGTAGACCTCGGACTCGCGGGCGAGGCGGCTCTCGGCGCCCTCCTTGCCGACGTGGTCCCACCACAGGGTCGCCTTCCGCTCGAAGGAGACGTGCGCGTCCCGGCCGGGGCTGCCGATGTCGTGCCCGGCGGAGAAGTGCCTGCCCGCCCCGGCCAGCACGACCACCCTGACCCCGTCGTCGGCGGCGGCCCGGTAGAAGGCCTCGTCGAGGGCGTAGGTCATCGCGGAGTTCTGCGCGTTGCGGTACTCCGGGCGGTTCATGGTGACCACCGCCACGGGTCCGCGCCGCTCGTAGCGGACCACGGTCATCGGGGACCCTCTCATTTTTTCTAACAACTGTTTGGTAGGGTAGACCATGTGAAGCCAGACGAGGAGAGGCGGGCGCGGCCGTGACCCCTCCGCAGCCGCCTCCGCCCCCGGCGGGGCCGCCCCACGTCCCCGGCCACGGCCTGCTGCGCGGCCGGGTCGCGGTGGTGACCGCCGCCGCCGGCACCGGCATCGGCGGCGCCTGCGCCCGCCGCCTGCTCCAGGAGGGCGCCCGCGTGGTGGTCAGCGACGCCCACGAGCGGCGGCTCGGCGAGCGCCTGGCCGCCCTGGAGAAGGAGTTCGGGGCCGGCGCGGTGACCGCAGTGCCCTGCGACGTGACCTCCGAGGAGCAGGTCCGGGCCCTGTTCGCCGCCGCCGAGGAGCGCCTCGGCCCGGTGGACGTGCTGGTCAACAACGCCGGGCTGGGCGGCACGGCCAGACTCGTCGAGATGACCGACGAGCAGTGGAGCCGGGTGCTCGACGTGACGCTGACCGGTACCATGCGCTGCACCCGCGCGGCCCTGGCCCGCATGCAGCCCCGCGGCCGCGGCGTCATCGTCAACAACGCCTCGGTGCTCGGCTGGCGGGCCCAGGAGGGCCAGGCCCACTACGCGGCGGCCAAGGCCGGCGTCATGGCGCTGACCCGGTGCGCGGCGGTCGAGGCCGCGCCGTACGGCGTGCGGGTCAACGCGGTGGCGCCCTCGCTGGCCGTGCACGCCAACCTGGCCAAGGTGACCACCGAGGAGCTGCTGGCCGAGCTCACCGCGAAGGAGGCGCTGGGGCGCGCGGCGGAGCCGTGGGAGGTCGCCAACGTTATCGTCTTCCTCGCGAGCGACTACTCCTCCTACATGACCGGGGAGGTCGTCTCCGTCTCCAGCCAGCATCCCTGACCCGTCCCCGCGCGGACGGGCACCCGCCTGAGAGGTCGACTTCCCGATGAGCCCACGACGCCGAGACTCCTCCAGCACCGCCGCCGCCCGGGCGGGCCGCCGGGCCGAGCTGCTGGCCACGGCCGCGGAGGTCTTCGCGTCGCGGGGCTACGCCGCCACCACGGTCCGGGAGGTGGCCGACGCGGCGGGCATGCTCGGCGGCAGCCTCTACTACCACTTCGACTCCAAGGAGGCGATGGTCGACGAGATCCTGTCGACCTTCCTCACCGACATGTGGGCGGCCTACGACCGCGTCACCGGCTCCGGCCTGGGCGCGCGGGAGACCTTCCACGCGCTGATCGCCGAGTCGTTCCGGATGATCGACCGCTACCGCCCCGCGGTCGTCATCTACCAGAACGAGTCCAAGCACCTGGCGGCGAACCCGCGCTTCACCTACCTGGCCGAGTCCATGCGGCGCTTCCGCGAGATGTGGCTGTCGGTGCTGGACCGGGGCGTGCTGGACGGGGAGTTCCGCGCCGACCTCGACACCGGCCTGATCTACCGCTTCATCCGCGACACGGTCTGGGTGGCCGCGAGCTGGTACCGGAGCGACGGCCCGCTGAGCGCCGACGAGATCGCCCGGCAGTACATCGTGATGGTCCTGGAAGGGATCACGGCAGACTGAGAGGAGTCCCGATGGCCTTTCCCCGGGCCGAGGCGTACATCGTCGAGGCGGTGCGCACCCCCGTGGGGCGGCGCGGCGGCGGCCTGTCCGGTGTGCACCCCGCCGACCTGGGCGCGCACGTGCTGACCGCGCTGGTGGAGCGCTCCGGGATCGACCCCGCCGCGGTGGACGACGTGGTCTTCGGCTGCGTGGACACCGTCGGCCCGCAGGCGGGCGACATCGCCCGCACCTGCTGGCTGGCCGCCGGGCTGCCCGAGGAGGTGCCCGGCGTCACCGTCGACCGGCAGTGCGGCTCCTCCCAGCAGGCCGTGCACTTCGCCGCGCAGGCCGTCCTGTCCGGCACCGCCGACCTGGTGGTGGCCGGCGGCGTGCAGAGCATGTCGCAGATCCCCATCGGCTACGCGATGACCGCCGGGCAGGCGCTCGGCTTCGCCACCCCGTTCGCCGGCTCGCGGGGCTGGCGGGCCCGGTACGGCGAGCAGGAGGTCTCCCAGTTCCGCGGGGCCGAGATGATCGCCGAGCGGTGGGGCCTGTCCCGCGAGGAGATGGAGGCCTTCGCCTGCGAGAGCCACCGGCGGGCGGTCCGCGCGCTCGGCGAGGGGCGCTTCACCCGGGAGACCGCGCCGCTGGCGGGCGTCGAGCAGGACGAGGGGCCGCGCCGCGACACCTCGCCGGGGAAGATGGCCGCCCTGCGGCCCCTCGTCGAGGGCGGGCGGCTGACCGCGGCGCTCGCCTCGCAGATCTCCGACGGCGCCGCCGCCCTGCTGGTCGCCTCCGAAGAGGCGGTGCGCGTGCACGGCCTGCGCCCCCGCGCCCGTGTCCACCACCTCTCGGCCCGCGGCGAGGACCCGATCCGGATGCTCTCCGCGCCCATCCCCGCCACGGCGTACGCGCTGAAGAAGGCCGGCATGGCGATCGGCGACGTCGACGCGGTGGAGATCAACGAGGCGTTCGCCCCGGTCGTGCTGGCCTGGCTGAAGGAGACGGGGGCCGACCCGGAGCGGGTCAACCCGAACGGCGGCGCGCTCGCGCTCGGCCACCCGCTCGGCGCCACCGGCGCCCGGCTGATGACCACGCTCCTGCACGAGCTGGAGCGCACCGGCGGCCGGTACGGCCTGCAGACCATGTGCGAGGGCGGCGGCCAGGCCAACGTCACCGTCATCGAGCGCCTGTAGGCGGGGCGCGCCGGACCCTCCCGCCCGGACGCCCCCCCGCCCGCGGCGCGGCGGACGGGCCCCGCGCCCCGGAGCGGGAACCGGCGGGCGAAAAGTGTGGTTCCCGGACACGCGGCGTTTTACGATCTCTTCTCTGACGTACACCGACGGAGAGCGGGGAAATGGGCGCCATGGGCAGCCGGCAGCGGTTCCGCGCGCTGATCGCCGTGGCCTGCGCCATCACCGTCTTCGGCCTGTACGCGCTGGTGACCGGGCCGGACACCGGCAACGCCGCGCCGCCCGCCGGGGCGCGCGCCCCCGGCACCGGGGTCATGGAGGTCTCACCCGTCCCGGACGGCACCGGGCCCGCCCCGGACGGCGCCGGACCCGCGCCCGCGCGCACGCCCGCCCCGGCCCCGGCCCCGCCCGAGGGGCCCGAGCAGGTCGCGGCACGGTACTTCGACGCCTGGCGGGCGGGCGACTATCCCGCCATGGCGCTGCTCGTCGCCGACCCGCCGGCCGACTTCGCCGTCCGCCACCGGAGCTTCGACTCCGACCTGCGGATCACGTCGATCTCCCTGACCCCCGGCGCGCCGTCCCAGCCCGGAGCGGAGGCGGCCGAGATCCCCTTCACCGGGACGCGGGAGGTCCAGGGGATGGGCCCGTGGGACTTCGCCTCGGTCCTGCGCCTGGCGCGGCGGGACGGCGCCTGGAAGGTGCTCTGGTCCCCGGAGACGCTGCACCCCTCGCTCGCCGGCGGCGGGAGCCTGCGGATCGTGGAGGTCCCCGTCCCGCGGCCCGCCGTGCTGACCGCGGAGGGCCGGCCGTTCCCCCGCGACAGCAGGGCGGGCGACTACTTCACCGGCCTGGAGGGCACGGCGGAGGACCTGGAGCTGCGGGAGGAGCCCTCCGGCCGGGTGCTGCTGGCCGCCCGGGCCCCGGAGCGGCCGGGGGCGCGGACCACGATCTCCCGGCCGGTCCAGGCCGCCGCGGCCCGGGCCCTGGACGGCGTCGAGCAGCCCGCCGCGGTGGTGGCCGTGGACGTGCGGACCGGCCAGGTGCGCGCGGTGGCGGACACGCTGGGCGGCAAGCGGGCGTTCACCGGCCTCTACCCGCCCGGCTCGACGTTCAAGACGGTCACCGCCGCCGCGCTGCTGCGCTCCGGCCTGACCCCCGACTCCCCGGTCCCCTGCCCGGCCGCCTACACCCTCCCGAACGGGCGCCACTTCGACAACGACGGCGGCACCGGGCACGGCACCGTGCCGCTGTCCATGGCCTTCGCACTCTCCTGCAACACCACCTTCGCCCAGCAGGCCTACGAGCGGCTGCGCGGCGGCGGGCTGCGCGCCGAGGCCGCCGACCGGTTCGGCTTCCGCGAGAAGCCCGGCGACCTGAGCGCCTGCCGCATCCAGGAGGCCGCCACCGCCGACGACCTCGGCGCCGACGCCATCGGCCAGCACTCGGTGCTGGCCAGCCCGCTGTGCATGGCCGAGGTCGCCGCCGCGGTCGCGAGCGGCACCTGGCGGCCCGCGATCAAGACCGAGCAGCCGCCCGCCGGCGCGTCCGCCCCGGTCCCGCTCGACGAGGGCGTGGCCGCCGCGCTGCGGGCGATGATGAGCGCCGTGGTCGTCCGGGGCACGGCCGCCCGGGCGGGCCTGCCGCCGGACACCGCGGGCAAGACCGGCACCGCCGAGGTGCAGGGCGCCCGGTCCCACGCGTGGTTCATCGGCTACCGGGGCGAGCTGGCCTTCGCGGTGTTCGTCCAGCACGGCGGGAGCGGCGCGGCCACGGCCGCACCCATCGCCGCCCGCTTCCTCAGGGCCCTGTGAGCCGGGACCCGGCCCCGCCCGGCGGCGGAGTCAGCGGGGCACGGGGCGTGCCCTGGCGACGACGTACGGCACCAGCTCGCCGAGGCCCCGCACGGTGAGGCGGTCCACCGGCCGGAGCGTGAACGCCGGATCGTCGTACAGCTCCTCCGCCATCGCGGGACCGGCGAGCACCGTGTCGGCGGCGGCGAGCGAGGTGAGCCGGCTGGCCAGGTTGACCGGGGTGCCGAACACGTCGCCCATCCGGCCGATCACCTGGCCGATCGCCAGCCCCACCCGCAGCGGCGGCATGCCCTTGGCCCGGGCGTGGACCTCCACGAGCTGCAGGGCGATCCCGGCCGCCGCCGCCGCGGTGTCGGCGACGAACAGCACCGAGTCGCCGAGCGTCTTGACCACCCGGCCCTCCGAGGAGGTGACGACGTCGGCCGAGCGGCTCTCGAACCGCTCGACGAGGCGGGCCAGCTCCGTCTCGGAGATCTGGCGGCTCAGCCGGGTGAACCCGACCAGGTCGGCGAAGCCCACGGCCAGCCGTACGGTGGCCGCCTCCTGGTCCACGACGCGCCCCGCGGCGGCGGCCAGCTGCCGCCGCCAGGCGTAGACCAGCAGCCGCTCCAGGTCCGGCACCACCCGGTCCGCCCGCCTGCGCCAGGCGGCGGGCCGCTCCCCGAGGGGGACCCCGGCCTGGTCGAGGACCTCGGCGCCGAGCACGGCCTGCGACTCCGCCAGCCGGGCGGTGGCCCTGCCCAGCGAGCGGGTCACCAGCAGCGCGTGCTCCTCGTCGTAGGTCCCGTCCCGCACCAGGCCGACCAGCGTCCGCAGCGCCTCGACGTCGGCGTCGGTGAACTCCACCGCGTCATCGGCGACGTTGGCGAAGCCGAAGGCGCGCCAGAAGCGCCGGGCACGGTACATGGGTATGCCGGCCAGCGCGGCCACCTGGCGGCTCGTGTAGCGGCGGTGCTGTCGGAGGAACGCCCCCGCCAGATCGTCCGTCACCGGATCCTCGACGTCGTCAGCTCTGATCTCCTGGCCCATGTGAGGGGAATCGCAACATACATCCTGCGGGCCGCCGTGTGCCAGGCCGGGCCGTCCGCCCAGGCCGGCCCGGTGGCGCGGGGACCGGGGCGGCGGTTCCCGGTAATGTGACAGGGTGTACGTGAAGATCTGCGGGCTGCGCGAGCCCGAGCATGTGGCGGCCGCCGTGGACGCGGGGGCGGACGCGGTCGGTTTCGTCCTCACCCGGAGCCCCCGGCGGATCACCCCCGAGCGGGCGCGCGAGCTGGCCGCCGCGGTGCCCCCGCAGGTGCTGACCGTGGCGGTGTTCGCCGGGGAGGCCCCCGAGCGGGTGCGGGAGGCCGCGCTGGCGGCCGGGGTCCGCGCGGTCCAGCTGCACGGCGACCACCCGCACGGCGACTTCCTCGCGCTGCGGGACCTCGGCCTCACGCTGGTCCGCGCCGGGGCGGCGGGCGCCGACCTGCGCTGCGGCGCTTACGACGAGGACCTGCTGATCGTCGACGCGCCCCGGCCCGGCTCGGGGGAGCCGTGGGACTGGGCGGCGGTGCGCGGGCGCCCGCAGGGCCGCTGGATGCTGGCCGGGGGCCTCGCCCCGTCGAACGTGGCCGAGGCGATCACCGCGGCCCGGCCCTGGGGCGTCGACGTGTCGAGCGGGGTGGAGACCGCGCCCGGCGTGAAGGACGCCGGGCTCATCAAGGACTTCGTGGCCGCAGCGCGCGGCGCCGCCGGCTGACCCGGGCCGTCCGGGACCGTCCGGCGGTCGCCCGGGGTCAGGGCCGGAGCGCGGAGAGCTGCTGCTCGAACGGGACCACGTTCTCGAACGGGTCGGCGACCGCCCCCGCGGAGCCGTACCGGCCCAGCACGAGGGCGGCCAGCTCCTCCGCCGCGCGCTCGATCCGGCCGGTGAGGCCGTCGCCGGAGCCCCAGTCCTCGGTGGCGGCGTAGACGCCGGTGGGCGCCACGACCGCGCGCAGGTAGGCGAACATCGGGCGCAGCGCGTGCTCCAGCGCGAGCGAGTGCCGCGGCGTGCCGCCGGTGGCCGCGATGAGCACGGGCTTGCCGGCCAGCGCGGTGTTGTCGATCACGTCGAAGAACGACTTGAACAGCCCGCTGTAGGAGGCGGTGAAGATCGGCGTGACGGCGATGAGGCCGTCCGCCCCCGTCACCGCCTCGACCGCCTCGCGCAGCGCGGTGCCGGGGAAGCCGGCCACCAGGTTGTTGGCGATGTCGACGGCCAGGCCGCGCAGGTCGACCACGCGCACCTCGGTCTCCCGCTCCTCGGCGAGGCGGGCGCGGGTCGCCTCGGCCAGGCGGTCGGCCAGCAGCCGCGTCGAGGAGGGTTCGCGGAGACCGGCCGAGACGGCGACGAGCTTCAGGGGTTCCATCGGTTCTCTCCACCTTGTTGAATGTTCAACTTTTGAGCACCGCGGAGGCCGGAGGTATTCCCGCCGGCCGTGCCGCGGGCGCCGTACGGCCGGCCGGGCCCGGTGCCCGGACGGCGGGGCGCGCTCAGAGCCCGAACAGGCGGGCGGCGTTGCCGTGGCAGACGGCGCGCAGCCACGCGTCGCCCAGGCCGAGGTCCGCCAGCGCCCGCAGCGCCTCGGCGTAGGGGTAGGGGATGTTCGGGAAGTCGGTGCCGAGCAGGATCCGGTCCTCCAGGGCGGCCAGGCGCGGCAGCTGCGCGCGCGGGAAGGGCGCCAGGGCCTCGCTGAAGGCGGTGAAGGCCATCGTGGTGTCCAGGTGCACGCCCCCGTACCGCTCGGCGAGGTCCAGGAAGTCGCCGTACTCGGGCATGCCCATGTGCGCCACGACCAGGCGCAGGCGGGGGTGGCGGGCCAGCACGCGCCCGATCGGGCCGGGACCGGTGTGCCGCCCCGGCGCGGGGCCGGAGCCGCAGTGGGTGACGACCGGGATGCCGGCCTCGGCCAGCAGGCCCCAGACGCCGTCGAGCAGCGCGTCGCCGGGGTCGTACCCGCCGACCTGCAGGTGCGCCTTGAACACCCGCGCGCCCTGCTCGACGGCGCGGGCGGTGTAGTCCACCGCGCCCGGCTCGGGGAAGAACGTCGCGGTGTGCAGGCAGTCGGGCGTCCGGGCGGCGAACTCCGCCGCCCAGCCGTTCAGCCAGGCGGCCATCTGCGGCTTGTGCGGGTAGAGCATCGAGGTGAAGCGGCGCACCCCGAAGCCGCGCAGCGTCTCCAGCCGCTCCCGCTCGTCCGCGCGGTAGGTGATGGGCCACGGGACGCCGGTCAGCGGCCCCACCGAGTCGAAGTAGTCCCAGACCTTGACCAGCACCCGCTCCGGCATGAAGTGCGTGTGCACGTCGATCAGGCCGGGCAGCCCCAGCTCCCGCCAGAAGGCCGTCACCCGCTCCCGCTCGGCCTCCGCCGCGCCCGCCGCGCCCGTGGTGTCCGTGGCGTCCGTCATCCGTCACCTCCGTGGTCCGTGCCGCAGTCCGGTGTACCACCCGGCCGGCCGTCCCCGGCCGGCGGGGAGCCCGTACCGCCCCGCCGCCGCCCGGAGCCCCGATCCGGGCCCCCGTCCGGGGTTTCCGGAGTCCCTGGACCCGCGCGCCGTATCTCCTGCGGCGGCCCCGTGCGGCGGGTCCCGGAGCCGCCCGGGACGGGATCTTGTCTTGACCGGGTATCTGAGGGAGGGTGGAGACCGCGTGTCCGACGGGAGGCGGGATGCCCTTTCTCACGGAAGACGACGTCTACGCCCATGCCCACGGCATCTGCTTCAAGACCGGCCCGCCCGGTCTGACCGGGGTCGAGTCGGAGTGGCTGGTCACCTCGACCGGCGGCCCCGGCGGCCCCGGCGCACCCGTTCCCCTGCACCGCCTCACCGCCGCCGTCCGGGCGGCCTCCCCGCTGCCCGCGGGCAGCACCGTCAGTTACGAGCCCGGCGGCCAGCTGGAGCTCAGCTCCCCGCCGCTGCCCGGCCCGGCCGCCGCCGTCCGGGCGCTCGCCGCCGATCTGCGCCGGCTCGACCCGCACCTGGCCGCCGCCGGGCTGCGCCGTACCGGATACGGCCTGGACCCCCTCCGCGCGCCCCGGCGCCACCTGGACCTGCCCCGCTACACCGCCATGGAGGCGTACTTCGACGCCCGCGGCCCGGCCGGGCGGACCATGATGTGCTGCACCGCCTCCCTCCAGGTCTGCCTCGACGTCGGTGAGGACGGCGCCGCCGCCCGCCGCCGCTGGCGGTTGCTGCACCGGCTGGGGCCGGTGCTGGTGGCGGCGTTCGCCAACTCGCCGCTGTGGCGGGGGCACCCCACCGGATGGCGCTCCACCCGGCAGGCCGTCTGGCTCGGGCTCGACCCGGCACGCAGCCGGACCGTCCTGGACGGGGGCCCGGGCCGCGACCTGGGCAGCCGTCCCGGCGGGGGCCCGGGCGGCGGTCCGGGCGGTGACCCGGACGGCTGCCCGGCCCCGGCGGACGCCTGGGCCCGCTACGCCCTCGACGCCCCGGTCATGGCCCTGCGCCGGCCGGACGGCGCGTGGATCGTCGACCCGGGCCTGCGCTTCCGGGACTGGCTGGCGGGCGGCCCGTACGGCCGGCCGACCGCCGACGACCTGGCCTACCACCTGAGCACCCTGTTCCCGCCGATCCGGCCGCGCGGCTGGTTCGAGCTGCGGATGATCGACGCCCTGCCGGAGCCGTGGTGGCGGGTGCCGCCCGCCGTCGCGGCCGCCCTGCTCGACGACCCCCGGGCCGCCGACGCATGCGCCGAGGCCGTCGATCCGCTGCCCCCGGGCGCCTGGTTCGCGGCCGCCCGCACCGGGCTGGACGGGGCGGAGCTGGCCAGGGCCGCCCGGGCCTGCTTCGCGGCGGCCCGCGACGCCCTGCCCCGCATCGGGGCGGCGGACCTGGTGCCCCTGGTGGACGCCTACGTCGAACGGTACGTCGAACCCGGCCGCTCCCCGGCCGACGACCTGCTCCGCGGGCTGCGGACCTGACGTGCCCCCACGCCCGGAGGCGGGGGCCTCCACGCTGAGAGGTTGAGATGACAGGTGAGGAAACGATCAAGGAGCGCGTCGCCGCCGGGCTGGAGGTCGTACGGCGGCGCAGCCTCGGTCTGACCGTCGAGGTGCTCGGCGCCGCCGACCTGACGGCCCAGCACTCGCCGCTGATGTCCCCGCTGGTGTGGGACCTGGCGCACGTCGGCAACTACGAGGAGCAGTGGCTGGTGCGGCTGGCCGCCGGCGACGCCCCGCTCCGGCCGGAGATCGACCGGCTCTACGACGCGTTCGAGCACCCCCGCGCGGAGCGGGTCGCGCTGCCGCTGCTCCCGCCGGAGGAGGCGCGCGGCTACCTCGCGCAGGTGCGCTCGCGCGTGCTGGACTCCCTGGAGCGGGTCCGGTTCACCCCCGACCGGCCGCTGCTCGCCGGCGGCTACGTCTACGGCATGGTCATCCAGCACGAGCACCAGCACGACGAGACGATGCTCGCCACCCACCAGCTCCGCAGGGGCGAGGCGGTGCTCGCCGACCCCGCGGGGGAGGCGGAGGCGCCCGGCCTGCTGGCCGCGCCCGGCCCGGCCGAGGTCCTCGTCCCGGAGGGCCCGTTCATCATGGGCACCGACGGGGGCACCGACGGGGGCGCCCGCGCGGGGACCACCGGGAGCACGGGCGGAGCCCGCGGAACGGGCGGCGCCGCGGACGCCGGCACGGGCGGGGGCGCGGACGGCGCCCCCCGCCCGGCCGACCCCTGGTCCTACGACAACGAGCGCCCCGCCCACACCGTGCACCTGCCCGCCTACTGGATCGACGCCTGCCCGGTCACCAACCGCGCCTACCTGGAGTTCATGGAGGACGGCGGGTACGACCGGCCCCGCTGGTGGACGCCCGCCGGCCGGTTGTGGCGCGAACGCTCGGGCAAACGCGCCCCGGCGTTCTGGAGGCGGGAGGACGGGCGGTGGACACGGCGCCGGTTCGGCCGGACCGAGCCGCTCCCGATGGACGAGCCGGTGCAGCACGTGTGCTGGTACGAGGCGGACGCCTACGCCCGCTGGGCCGGCAAGAGGCTGCCGACCGAGGCCGAGTGGGAGAAGGCGGCCCGGCACGACCCGGTCACCGGCAGGTCCCTCCGCTTCCCCTGGGGGGACGCCGAGCCCGGACCCGAGCACGCCAACCTCGGCCAGCGCAGGCTCCGCCCCGCCCCGGCCGGCGCGTTCCCCGCGGGCGCCTCGCCGTACGGCTGCCGGCAGCTGGTGGGCGACGTGTGGGAGTGGACCGCCACCGACTTCACCGGCTACCCCGGCTTCCGGGCCTTCCCCTACGCCGAGTACTCCGAGGTGTTCTTCGGCGGCGGATACAAGGTCCTGCGCGGCGGCTCCTGGGCGACCCACCCGTCGGTGGCGCGGGCGACGTTCCGCAACTGGGACTTCCCCGTCCGGCGGCAGATCTTCGCCGGGTTCCGCTGCGCCCGGGACGCCGCCTAGTGTGCCGCCACCTCGCCTACCTCGGGGCGCCGACCACGCTGCACGACCTGCTGCACGCGCCCGCGCAGTCGCTGCTGGTCCAGTCCTACGCCCCCCGCCGCCAGAAGCACGGCCTCGTCAACGCCGACGGGTACGGGGTGGGCTGGTACCACCCCGGGCGCGCCCGCCCGGTCCGCTACCGTCGGGCGACGCCCATGTGGGCCGACGCCTCCTTCGCCGAGGTCGCCCAGGTGGTCTCGGCGGCCTGCGTGCTGGCGGCGGTGCGCAGCGCCACCCCGGGCTTCCCCGTCGACGAGTCCTGCGCCCAGCCGTTCACCTGCGACGGCTGGCTGTTCAGCCACAACGGCAGGATCGAGGGCTTCGCCGGGGTGGAGGAGGACCTGCGCCGCGAGGCCGAGCCCGCCGTCCCCGACGCCCGCGCCCCGGTCGACTCCGCGCTGCTGTTCGGCATGGCCGTACGGCTCTGGCGGCGGGGGCGGCCGCTGGCCGGCGCGCTCGCGCACGTCGCCGCGCGGGCCTCGGCCCTGGCTCCCGGCCGCTACAACCTGCTGGCCACCGACGGCCTGCGGCTGGCCGCCACCGCCTGCGGCGACAGCCTGTACGTGCTGCGCACCGGCGAGGCCGTGGTGACCGCCTCCGAGCCCTTCGACGGCGACGCCCGCTGGCGGCAGGTCCCCGACGGCTCCCTCGTCACCGCGGACGCGCACGGGGCCGTCATCCGTCCCATCGAGGAGGTCGCATGCACCGACCCGTTGTCGAGCACCACCTGACCCCGGACGACCTGGTCAAGTCCCTGCGCCGGGACGTCTACGACGGGCTGGCGGCGCCGCCGCGGAGCCTGCCGCCGAAATGGTTCTACGACGAGCGGGGGAGCGAGCTGTTCGAGGAGATCACCCGGCTGGAGGAGTACTACCTCACGCGGGCCGAGAAGGCCATCCTGTGCGAGCGGGCGGGCGAGGTCGCCGCGGTGACCGGCGCCGAGACCCTCATCGAGCTGGGCGCGGGCTCGGGGGAGAAGACCCGGCTGCTGCTCGACGCGCTGCGGGCGGCCGGCACGCTCCGGCGGTACGTGCCGGTCGACGTCAGCGGCGACTTCCTCGTGGCCGCCGCCCGGCGGATCGGCGCGGAGTACCCGGGTCTGGCGGTGCGGGCGCTGGTGGCCGACTTCGAGCGGCACCTGGACGCGCTGCCCGGCGGGGGCAGGCGGCTGGTCGCCTTCCTCGGCTCGACCGCCGGCAACCTGACCCCGGGCGGGCGCCGGTCGTTCTACGGGGGGCTGCGCTCGGTCCTCGAACCGGGCGACCGGTTGCTGCTCGGGTTCGACCTGGTCAAGGATCCGGAACGGCTGGTGGCGGCCTACGACGACGCGCGCGGCGTCACCGCCGAGTTCAACCGGAACGTGCTGCGCGTGATCAACCGCGAGCTGGGCGCCGACTTCGTGCCGGAGGCGTTCGAGCACGTCGCCGTCTGGGACGCCGGGGCCGAGTGGATGGAGATGCGCCTGCGCCCGGTGGACGGGCAGCGGGTGAGCATCCCCGAGCTGGACCTGGAGCTGGCCTTCGCTCCGGGGGAGGAGATCCGCACCGAGATCTCCGCCAAGTTCCGCCCGGAGGGCGTGCGCGCCGAGCTGGCGCGGTCGGGCTTCGCCCTGGAGCGCTGGTGGACCGACCCGCCGGGCGACTTCGCCCTGTGCGTGGCCGGGGTCACCGGGGACTGAGGAACGCCCCGGCCGCCCGCACGGCCGGGCCGGACCGGTGGTGCTCCGCCGCCCGCACGGCCGGGGAGGGGCCGGGGGCGTCCGGCGCCCGAGCCGGGCGGCGGCGGTCCGCCGTGCCGGCGCGGGCGCCCGTTGACATTAAAACCCCATTTGCCTACCGCAAGTGTAGATAAATGGGGCGGCCCCGTTCGGGGCCGCACCCGTCTCCCGCGATCCCCTGCCCGGACACCGACGCCGAGGGGCTGAGGCTCCGCGAGCACAAGGGACGCATCCACGACCTCGACGTCGTCGGCCGCCCCGAGTCGCTGACCGTGCTGTCGGCACTGGCCGCCGTCACCGAGCGGCTGGGGCTGGCCGCCACCGTCAACGCCACCTTCAACGAGCCCTACGAGCTGGCCAGGCGCCTGGCGACCCTCGACCACCTCAGCGAGGGACGGGCCGCGTGGAACGTGGTCACCACCTCCGACGCCTTCACCGGCGAGAACTTCCGGCGCGGCGGTTTCCTCGACCGCGCCGACCGCTACACGCGGGCCGCGGAGTCCGTCGCGGTCGCCCGCGCCCTGTGGGACTCCTGGCGGCCCGACGCGGTCGTCGCCGACCGGAACAGGGGCGTCTTCGTCCGGCAGGGCGCGATCGGGACCGTGCGACACTCCGGCCGCCACTTCACCGTCGACGGGCACTTCACCCTGCCGCGCTCCCCGCAGGGACACCCGGTGGTCATCCAGGCGGGGGACTCCGACGAGGGGCGCGAGTTCGCCGCCGCCACCGCCGACGTCGTCTTCAGCCGCCACGGCACCCTGGAGGACGGCCGGGCCTTCTACGCCGACGTCAAACGGCGCCTGGCGCGGTACGGCCGCGAGCCCCGCGACCTGAAGATCATGCCTGCGGCGACGTTCGCGCTCGGCGACACCGACGCCGAGGCGGCCGAGAACGCCGCCGAGATCCGCCGCCTCCAGGTCGGCCCGCAGACCGCCATCGCCCTCCTGGAGCAGATCTGGGGCCGGGACCTGTCCGCCTACGACCCGGAGGGGTCGCTGCCCGACGTCGACCCCGATCCCGGCAAGGACGTGACCGAGGGCCGGGTACGGCCCGCCGACCGCGCCGCGGTCGCCGCCAGGTGGCGGGCTGTGGCCCAGGAGAAGAACCTGACCATCCGCGAACTCGTCATCGAGATGACCGGCCGCCAGTCGTTCGTCGGCACCCCCGCCGCGGTCGCCCGGCAGATCGACGAGTTCGTGCAGGCGGACGCCGCCGACGGCTTCATCCTCGTGCCGCACCTGACCCCGGGTGGCCTGGACGAGTTCGTGGACCGGGTGGTCCCGCTCCTGCAGGAGCGCGGCGTCTTCCGCACCGAGTACACCGGCAGGACCCTCCGCGACCACCTCGGCCCCGCCGAGCCGCGCACCGTCACCCCGGGCGCCCCGGGCGCCCCGGCCGCCCTGGCGCCACTGGGAGAAGCATCATGGCCCGACCCCTCCACCTGGCCGTCGCCCTCGACGGGGCGGGCTGGCACCCGGCGGCCTGGCGGCAGGTGACGGCCCGGCCGGAGAGGCTGTTCAGCGCCCGCTACTGGGCCGGGCTCGTCCGCGGAGCTCCTCGCCGACCTGTTCGAGGAGGCGTCCGACGCGGTGGAGGTGGCCCGCCGCCTCTGGGACAGCTGGGAGGACGACGCCGAGATCCGCGACGTGGCCACCGGCCGCTTCATCGACCGGGACAAGCTGCACCACGTCGACTTCGCCGGCCGCGGGTTCTCGGTCAAGGGGCCGTCGATCACCCCCCGGCCGCCGCAGGGTCAGCCGGTCGTCACCGTGCTCGACCACGGGTCCTCCCGCGTGCCCTACGAGCTGCCCGCCCGCTCGGCCGACGTGGTCTACGTCACTCCGCACGACCGCGGCCACGCCGAGTCCATCGTCGGGCAGGTACGGGCCGTCCCCCGCGAGGGGGAGCCACTGAAGGTCTTCGCCGACCTCGTCGTCTTCCTGGGAAGCGGAGCGGCGGCCCGCAAGGCCCGCCTCGACGAGCTGGACGGGGCCGAGTTCACCTCCGACGCCGAGGTGTTCACCGGCGCCCCGGAGGAGCTGGCCGACCTGCTGCTGGACTGGCGCGAGGCCGGGATCGACGGCTACCGGCTGCGGCCCGGCAACCTGCCGTACGACCTGAAGGCCGTCACCCGCGGCCTGACCGGGGCGCTGCGCAGGCGCGGCGCCTTCCGCGCCGACTACGAGGCGCCCACCCTGCGCGGGCTGCTCGGCCTGCCGCGGCCCGCCAACCGGTACGCCGGGGCGGTGACGGCGTGAAGTTCCTGCTCGTCACCCTCATCGCGCACGGACCGGACCCGGTCACCGGGAGGACGAAGTCCACCACCGAGCGCTTCCGCGAGGTCGTCGCGGACGCCGTCCTCGCCGAGGAACTCGGCTTCGACGGCTTCGGCGTCGGCGAGCGGCACGAGCGGCCGTTCCTGTCCTCCGCCCCGCCGGTGGTGCTCAGCCACATCGCCGCCCGCACCTCCGCGATCCGGCTGTTCACCGCCGTCGCCACGCTGAGCCTGCTGGGCCCGGTGCGGGCCTTCGAGGACTACGCGACCCTCGACCACCTGTCCCGCGGGCGCCTGGAGCTGATCATCGGCAAGGGCAACGGGACCGCGCAGGCGCGGTTGTTCCACGTCACCCCCGAGGACCAGTGGGAGCGCAACCGGGAGGGCTACGAGCTGCTGCGGATCGCCCTGGTGGCCGCCGTGACCAGCCGGATCCGGGTCGGCTCCGGAGCCGTGCAGCTCGGCCACCGGACGCCGCTGGACGTGGTGGGGCAGTTCGGCCTCATCGACGCGCTGCACCCCGGCCGGATCGACCTGGGCCTGGGCCGCTCCGGCCAGCGCAGGGCCGAGGAGGCGGAGAAGGCCGGGAAGGCCGTGCCGGAGCGGCGCGGGCCCGGTGGCCCGGCGGGGAGCGGCCCGGCGGACCCCCGCCCGGGCGGTGCCGGACCCGCGGCCGGGCGGAAGGCGGGCCTCAGTACGTCTGGCACCGGGCCCACGGCCGGACAGGGGAAGAAGGGCCGGGTCGTCGACGGCCTGCTCATCCCGCCCCCGTTCGACCACTCCGTGCTCGTCACCTCCCCCCGGCTGGCCTTCCAGACCTCGCTGCTGCAGCAGCCGGGGGAGGGCGCCGGCGTCGAGCTGTGGATCCTGGGCAGCAGCGGCGGCCGGAGCGCGCAGGTCGCGGGGGAGCGGGGCCTGCCGTTCGCCGCGAACTACCACGTCAGCCCGTCCGGCGTGCTGGAGGCCGTGGATGCCTACCGGGCGGCGTTCAAGCCCTCACAGGCCCTGGCGGAGCCGTACGTGATCGTCTCCGCGGACGCGGTCGTGGCCGAGGACGACGCCACCGCGCGGGAGCTGGCCAAGCCGTACGGGCTGTGGGTGCGCAGCATCCGCAGCGGCCAGGGCGCCATCCCGTACCCCACCCCGGAGCAGGCCGACGCCCACGTCTGGAGCGAGGAGGACCGGGCGCTGGTCGCCGACCGCCTCGACACGCGGTTCGTCGGCTCGCCGGAGGCGGTGGCCGACGGGCTGGACGTGCTCCGGCGGGTCACGGGGGCCGACGAGCTGCTGGTCACGAGCATCACGCACGCGCACGCCGACCGGGTGCGCTCCTACGAGCTGCTGGCCCGGGCATGGCACGGGAGGTGACGACCGCGGGGGCGGCCGGACGGCCGGAGGGGGCCGCCCGCCGACGCGGAGCTGCCTGGGCCAGATCGCCTGGCACGCGAGAGTCCGGGCGGGCCTGCGACGCAGGCTGGAGCTGCACGGCGGCTCCCGCACGGGCCGGGATCGATCGGCGACGGTGAAGCCGCTGAACAGCCGGGCGGCCAGGCCCAGGGCGACCACGACGTTGACGACGGTGGCGGCGGCGAACACCCCCACGGGGCGCCGCTCGACGCGGAAGGCGAGCCAGCCCGTGCCTCAGGCGTTCAGCAGCGTGAGCACGCCCGCCCCCACCAGGGCGGCCGCCCACATCCGGTCCAGGTTGAACCAGACCCGGCGGAGCACGGCCGGCCCGGCCACCTCGTAGACGGCCACCGCGACCACGCCCGCGACCGTGAACATCGCCAGCGTGTGCAGCGCCGCGACGCCCAGCCCGCCGGTGAGCGCGTGCCCGGCGTGGGCGGTGTGCCCGGCGTGGGCGGTGTGCAGTCCGGTGAAGACCGGGACCAGCATCAGCCCCGCGCCGTGCGCCGAGGACATCAGGAACGACCAGGCCGCAAGCTGGAGCAGGGACAGCCGCATGCCGACCCAGCGGAAGTGCCGGTCCGACAGCAGCCGCCACAGGCCGAATCCGACCACCAGCACGCCCCCGGTGACCGAGAGCGCCGCGCCCGTCACCAGGGACCCGGTGGCGCCGACCACCAGCGCGACCAGCGCCACCGAGGCCAGGTGCCCGGCCGCGATCGCCGGCAGCGAGGCGAGCAGCATGTCCCTGCTGCGCTCCTGCAGGCCCCGGGCCACCGCGAAGAGCCAGCCCATGGCCGGGTTCAGGCCGTGGAAGGCGCCCAGCAGGAGCACCGCCGCGACCGTCACGGGTAGCAGTAGGAGTCGGAGGAGGCGTCGCCGCCCTGCAGCCGCACCTGGTGGGGGCGGAGGCCGCGGAAGTCGTCGCCGTGAGGGAAGAAGCGCTCGTCGAAGGTGAACGACTCGGCGTCGATCCTGGCCAGCCAGGCGCCGACGCCCTGGGGGTAGAACTGGTCGTCCCACGAGCCGTAGAGGGAGTTGCTGACGTAGACCCGCTTGCCGTCCCTGCTCACCTCGACCATCTGGGGGCCGCCGCGCAGGGGGCCGTCCGCGCCCGGGTGGGACGCGTTGCGGACGATCCCGCCGATCCGCAGCGAGCCGAGCTCGACCGGCTTGAACGGGTCGCCGACGTCGTACTGCTTGATCTCGCCCGTGCCCCAGCAGGAGACGTACAGGCGCTGGTCGTCCACGGACAGGTCGATGTCGGTGACCAGCGGCGGCACCGCGCCGAACGGCTTGAGCACGTCGGGCAGGAGCGCGGGGTCGGCGGGCTCGGCGGGGATGTCGATGACCTTGCGTGCCTGCCAGCGGCCGTCCTCGTGGAACCAGGTCCACACCGAGGCCGACAGGTCCTCGACGCTGGTGACGACGCCGACGAAGCCGTACGTCCTGGTGGGGTCGTGCGCGGGGCGCAGCTCCAGCGGCATCTGGTACTGGTCGCCGAGGTCGACCTCCTGCAGGTGGCGGCGCTTGCGCAGGTCCCAGAAGTGCAGTTTGTGCCCGTACTTGCGGCCGAGCAGCAGCTCGCCCACCACCCCGTCCTCGACCATGGACGGGGTGCCCCACTCCGAGCTGACGAGCACGTCGTGGTTGATGTGCCACCAGAAGTCGTAGGCGAGGTACTGCGGGCCCCGGTCCACCTCCCAGCGGCCGAGCACCTCGAACGAGGTGTGGTCGAGGATCGCGATGCCCCCGGGGCCGTCCCGGCCGTCGGCCCCGCCGAGCGCCGAGACGTAGATGCCCTCGGGCCCGCAGTGCACGGTGTGCGGGCGGGAGTAGCCGGCCCGCGAGGCCAGCTCCTCCGGCTCGATCACCTTGACGATCTCGGGGCTGACCCGGCCGGCGGTGTCCAGGATGTAGATGCGCGAGGAGCGCAGGCCGGGCACGACGAGGTAGCGGCGCTCGACGTGGGGGTGCGGGGCGTAGGGGCAGAGCGCGCTGCTGCAGGCGTTCCAGCCGAAGTGGTGGAGCTCGTCCCCGGTGTAGGGCAGGTCGGTCCAGCCGACCACGCGGCCGTAGGAGGGGGAGGAGGGGTCGGTGTCGAGGACGGCTATCGCGTCGGGCCGCTCCGCGCCGCGGTCGAAGGCGGCGACGTAGGCCAGCCGCTCGGCGGGCGCGGCGGCGGCGTCCCTCGGGGACGGGTAGAACGTGGGATCAGGTGTCCAGAGTGCCATGCCCCCATAATCCCAACATTACCTACACGGTCAATAGGTATTCAAGGTGGTGACCGAATCCGGCCTCCGGTCTATTTTCATGTAAATCCAGTAGGGAATGTTGACTTACTGTCCGTCGGAACGTAGCGTCGAGAGGGCGACCAGGGGCGGTGTCCGGACCGGTTCGGCCGGTTCGCCGTCCGCTGGGCGGTGCGTCGGCCGGCCGGGTCTCGCGTCCCCCGGTCGGCCGGCGCCGGAGCGCGGCGTGCGGCGCCGCGGTCCCGGCCTTGGGGCGCCGATGACCAGGAAGTCGGGCATGGGCATGCGCGTCCCCCTCTCCCCATTTACCTTATTTTCCTACCAAATGTGTGGGATAATCTGGTCATGAGCCTGGATCAGACCCGCTCGTCGAGCGCGCGCGCCGAGACCCCCCTGACCGCCGCGATCATGGCCGGGCGGTGGATACGGTCGGCCGCCGTCGACGACGGGCGGGGCCGCCACTGGAGGGCCAACCCGGACCCCCGGGGCCGGTCGGCCCTGGCCGCGGAGCCGGCCTCCCTCTACGCCGGGGCCGCGGGCGTCGTGCTGTTCTTCCTGGACCTGGCCGCCGCGACCGGCCACGAGGCATATCTCGAGGACGCGCGAGCCGGGGCCCGCTACCTCGCCGCCACCTGGCGCGACCAGACGGATCTGTCCCTCTATCACGGCCTGACCGGCGTGGTCTTCGCCCTGGCCGAGGTGGCCTGGGCGACCGGGGAGGAGGGGTTCGCCGCCGAGGCGCGCGCGGCCGCCGACCGGATCGTGCGCGCGGCGCGCCCGCTGGACGACGGCGTCGGCTGGTCCAGGGACCCGGCGCAGCGGGGCGACGGCGGGATCGTGCTGGGCCTGCTGCACGTCTCCGGGATGCTCGGCGTCCCCGCCTACGGGGAGGCGGCGGTGGAGGCGGGCCGGCGCATCGCCCGCCTGGCGGTGCCGGGCCACCTCTTCGGCGACTGCCCCGGCCTGCCCGCCGACGCCGTCACCCCCGGCTTCCTCTCCGGGACCGCGGGCACCGCCTTCCTGCTCGCCCGCCTGTACGGCGTGACCCGCGACGAGCGCTTCCTGGAGGCCGCGCGCCGGGGCGCCGGCTTCGTCCGCGAGGTCAGCGCGGTCGGCGAGCGGTGCGCCCTGGTCCCGCACCACGTGCCGCAGGGACGGGACCTGCACTACCTGGGCTTCTGCTCGGGCTCGGCGGGTGTGGCGAGGATGTTCTACGAGCTGTACCGGGTGACCGGCGACCGCGGCGACCTGGAGTGGGCCGGGCGGCTCGCGCACGGCGTCGTGCGCAGCGGCGTCCCGCGCCGCCGCACGGCCGGGTGCTGGAACACGGCCTGCCAGTGCTGCGGCACCGCCGGGCTGGTCGAGCTGTTCACCGGGTTGTGGGCCGCCACCGGGGACGAGGCGCACCTGGAGTTCGCCCGGACGCTCGCCGAGGACCTGATCGGCCGCGCCACCGGCCACGACGACCGGGGCTACCGCTGGTACCAGGCCTACCGGAGGCTCCGGCCGGAGGAGGTCACGGCGGACACCGGCTACATGGCCGGGGCCGCGGGCATCGGCGCCGCGCTGCTCCACCTGGACGCCGCCGGGCTGGCGAAGAACCCCCGCCGGGTCGTCCTGCTGCCCGACAACCCGTTCCCGGCGATCCCGCTGCCGGCCGCCGCGCTGCGCCGCTCCGAGGGCCGCGGCTGAGGCTCCCGTCCGCCCTTCCGGGCCGGGATCCCCGCCCGGCTCCGCGCCCGGGGTCCGAGGCGCCGTCCGCGGGGCGGGGCCGCGCGTCACGGTGGAGCACGTGGACGGCGAGGCCGGGCTGCGCGACGCGGTCGAGCGGGCACGCCTGGACGCGGGGCTGGTGATCCCCCCGGACTACGACGCCGGGATCCGGGCCGGGCGCCAGGTCACGCGGCGCTACCTCACCCGCCCCGGCGACCTCGGCTCCCACGACGTCGCGCTGTGGACGCGCTCGGTCGCGGCACGGGAGGCGGTTCTCGTGCGGGCCGCGTGGTTCGGCGCGGCCGAGGGAGCGGGCACGTTCGACGAGGGCCTCGCCGCGACGGGGAGCGCGTCCGTGCCGGGCCTGCGGGTGCGGGTCGCCACCGCCGGCGACGCGCTCTTCCCCGAGGGGTCGGGCGCGTTCTCCGCCTCGGCGCCCGCGATGCTGCTGATGTTCGTCTTCCTCGCCGCGCTGCTCGCGCTGGGCGCCTGGCGGCTGCGCCGCACGCTCACGGCGTGACCCCCGGCGCGGTCGCCGGGGGTGCGGAGGGCGGGGCGCCGGGGGCGGGGCCTCGCGCCGGGGAGCCCGCGGCGCCGCACGACCGGTCCCGGCCGCCCCGGTGGCCGAGACCGGTCGTGCGGGTCAGGCCGCGACGGGGGAGTAGGCGGTGGCGTCACCGGCGAGCACGGTGCTCGGCCGGCCGTCCACGCCCACCGGGACGTCCCCGGCGACGGTGACCCGGTGCAGGCGGCGGGGGCGGTCGCCGAAGTCGTGCACGACCCGGTGCTGGGTGGCGCGGTTGTCCCACACCGCGACGTCGCCCGGCGCCCACTTCCACCGGACGGTGTTCTCGACCTGCGTCACCTGCTCCTGGACGAGCCGGATGAGCGAGGCCGAGGCCTCGGACGGCAGGCCCACCAGGCGCCGGGCGAAGTCGCCCAGCAGGATCGCGCGTTCCCCGGTCTCGGGGTGCACGCGGACCACCGGGTGCTCGGTCTCGAAGACGGTGGAGGAGAACACCTCGGCGTAGGCGCGGGCCCGCTCCGGGTCGTCGGAGAAGGCCACCTTCGCGTAGTCGAACCGGTTGGTGTGCACGGCGCGCAGCCGGTCGAGCAGCTCGCGCAGCTCGACCGGGAGGTGCTCGTAGGCCGCGACCGTGTTGGCCCAGAGCGTGTCGCCGCCCGCCTCCGGCACCTGCACGGCCCGCAGCACCGAGGCCAGCGGGGGCCGGTCGACGAAGGTGACGTCGGTGTGCCAGCGGTCGACCTTCTGCCCGCCGCTGTAGTCCAGGTCGAGGATGTGCGCGCTGCCGCCGAGCGCGGGCACGGTCGGGTGCGCGGTGGTCAGCTCGCCGAGCAGGCCGGCGAAGGCGACCTGCTGCTCCTCGTCGAGGTGGTCCTGGCCGCGGAAGAAGATCGCCTTGTGGGTGAGCAGGGCCAGGCGGATCCCGGCCACGACGTCGGCGGGCAGGTCGCCGCCGAGCCGCACGCCGGAGACCACCGCGCCGATGCGGCCGGCGATCGGGGTGATGGTGAGGGATGACATGGGTTGCTTCCTTCCGTTCGCAGGGGGACGCGGGAACGGAAGGACCGACAGAGCGCGCTGGCCACGCGGCAGAAGTCCACGTGGCCCCGGATGGTCAGCAGAACCGTGGTCGTCACGGTCGCACCGTAGGCAGGGCGCCCGCCTATTGTCAATATAACCAGTAGGAAATTAGGGATACTTCGGGTGCCGCTCCGGAGTTCCGGCGCGGGTGGGGCTCCGTCGCCGCCGACGGCCCGGAGGGCCGCCCGGTTCCGGCCTCCCGGGACGCTTGACGCATATCCATGTATTCCCTACCCTTTTAATAGGTTAAGAGATTCGGCGCCAAGCCCCGGCTGGCCGAACGGCAACCCTCCGGCCCGGCGGGGTGCCTCCGGGGAGGACCTGGCGGCACGGTCGGCGTGCCGCAAGCGCGGACCACGACCGAGGAGATGAGGACGCAGTGCGCCGTTCATCCGATCCCTCCGACCCGACCACCGTCCCGTCCGTCCCCGGCCCCGCCGTGGAGCCCGACCGGGTGTCCGCCGGAGAGCCGGTGATCGTGTACGGCATGGGCCCCGCCCTCACCGGCCTGCTGGAACCGCTCACCCTCGGACGCGGCGGGAGGTTCGTGCGGGACCACGACAGGGGCCTGCTCTACCTGCCCGGCGGCCGGGAGCCGCTGCTGCACGTGGGGTCCGACAGGGGAGTGCCGCACCACGCGAGGCCCGGCTACGCCCTGCGCGGCGCGCCACCGCCCCTGCCGCGCTTCCTGACGCCCTCCGCCCTGCCGGACGGTCCGCTGAGCTTCCGGCACGACGTGTGGCCGCTCGCGGCCAAGGAGTTGGCGTTCGCCTACTACCACGAGCTGTTCACCGCCCACCCGAGGCGGGTCAGGGGGGACTGGGCGGAGTTCGAGGCCGCCCTCGCCGCCGAGGAGTGGGGCGGCAGGAGCGTACGCGCACTGGTCAGGAAGTCGGTGCCCGCGGTCGCCGACCGCCTCGACCTCGGCCGGATCGACCGCCCGCTCCACGGCATCAGGTTCGGCGGCCCGGCCGGGCTGCGGCGCTGGATGGACGGCTACCTGGCGGCCGTCCTCGACCGCCGCGCCGACCCGGCCCACAGCGCGGACCTGGCCCTGATCCACGGACTGCGCGCCGTGCGGGCCGTGCTGGCGGGACTGCCCGCCGACCGGCTCGCCCCGGACCCGTGGTTCTGCGGGTTCGCCGCCTTCCTGGCGGAGGGGCCGCCCGCGCCGCGCCTGGAGGAACTGCGCGCGCTGGCCCGGGCCGGGGTGGTCGCCTTCCTCGGCGCCGGCGTCCGGGTCGTGCCGGACGAGTGCGCCGGGGGCTGGCGGGCGACCGGTCCCACCGTTCCCGGCGCCGTCCACGCCCCGACCCTGATCGAGGCGCGGACGCCCGCGCCGGAACCGGACCGGACCGCCGCCCCGCTGCCGCGGCGCGCCGGCGCGCCGGCGGCGGAGCGGACCGCGGCCGGCACGCGCCTGCGCGTCGTGGCGTGAGACCTCGTGGCCCGGGACGGAGGAGACAGAGGATGAC
This sequence comes from Planomonospora alba, assembly GCF_039534085.1. Taxonomy (NCBI): domain Bacteria; kingdom Bacillati; phylum Actinomycetota; class Actinomycetes; order Streptosporangiales; family Streptosporangiaceae; genus Planomonospora; species Planomonospora alba. The sequence continues at coordinate 7,486 of NZ_BAAAUT010000061.1, read as the reverse complement.
ATTCGGCAGAGGCGTGCTCCCCCTCGCGCTCGCCGCCGTGCTGGCGCTCGCCGGGTGCGGCGGGGACGGGCAGGCGGGGCCCCGGACGGGCAGGCGGCGGACGGCGGCTCGCTGGTGTGGGCCGTGGAGACGGAGCCCGTCACCTTCAACCCCCACCTGTGGGCCCGGAACAAGGCCCGGCTGCTGGTGTTCAACCAGTTCGACGCGCTGCTCGCGCGGGACGCGGAAGGCGGGTTCCTGCCCTGGCTCGCCACCTCGTGGGAGGTCTCCGGCGACGGGCTGGCCTACACCCTGGAGCTCCGCGAGGACGTCACCTTCCACGACGGGGAGAAGTTCGACGCGGCGGCGGTGAAGGCCAACTTCGACCAGCTGCTCGCCCCCGGCTACAACCCCTCGGCGGTCGCGGTCCAGCTGCGCTCCTTCGACCGGGCCGAGGTGGTCGCGCCGCACACCGTCAAGCTCGTGCTGAAGGAGCCCGACGGGCTCTTCCTGGACTTCCTGTCCTCGCCGTACGCCGGACAGGTCTCCCCGAAGTCGCTGAGGACCGCCCAGGACCTCAAGGCGGGCGGCCCCGGCGCGGTCGGCACCGGGCCGTTCATCCTCGACCGGTACGTCCAGGGGCAGGAAGTGCGCTACCGGCGCAACCCGGCCTACCGCTGGGCGCCGCCGAACGCCGCCCACTCCGGGCCCGCGCACCTGGCCGAGGTGACCTACCGGTTCCTGCCCGAGGCCGCCGTCCGGGTCGGCGCGCTCACCTCCGGCCAGGTCCACGTCATCGAGGGCGTGCCCGCCACCGAGGCCGCCCTGATCAAGGGCGATCCCGCGCTCCGGCTGCGGACCGCCCTCAACTCCGGGACCGCCTTCTCCTACTACTTCAGCCTCTCCCACCCCCCGTTCGACGACCGGCGGGTCCGTGAGGCGTTCCGGCACGCCGTGGACGTGGACGCGGTGCTGAAGCCGGTCTACCAGGGCACGGCGACCCGGGCGTGGAGCATCGTCGCCTCCTGCAGCCCGTTCTACGACGCCACCCTGGAGAGGACCTACGGCGGCGACGAGGCCGAGGCCGGCGCGCTGCTCGACGCGGCGGGCTGGTCGGAGCGGGACGCCGAGGGCTTCCGGGTCAAGGACGGCAAGCGGCTGACCGTGCGCCTGGTGTCGTCGGCGCCGTTCGTCCGGGACCGGCGCGACGTCCTCGCCCAGGCCGTCCAGGCCCAGGTCAAGCAGCGTGCCGGGATCGGCCTCCGGTTGCAGACCGTGGAGCAGGGCGCGGCGGAGAGGGCCTTCGCCGAGGACCGGTACGAGATCTTCGAGAACTCCCGGGGCGACGCCGACGCCGGCGCCGCGCTCAACCTGATCCTGCCGGAGGGCGCCGCGATCAACCGCACCCGCTTCGCCGACGAGAAGGTCGACCGGTGGCTGGCCGAGGCCGCGGCGAGCTCCGACCCGGCCGAGCGCAGGGAGCTGTACGCCGAGGTGCAGCGGGCGGTCGCGGCCGAGCACGCCATCGTCCTGCCGCTCTACGTGCCCGCCGACCAGATCGCCGCCGGCGCGGAGGTGAAGGGGCTCGGGTCCGCGCCCGTCACCGGCACCCCGGGCAGTGCCTACGACGTCTCGCTGGGCACATGAGCCGCGAGCGCACGGGCATGCCGTACCTCCGCCACGCGCGGGCGCTGCTGCGGCGGTCGGCCTCCGGGCTGGCCGTGCTCTGGGCCGCGGCCACCGCGGCCTACGCCGCCCTGCTGGCCGCACCCGGCGACACCGTCTGCTCGCACTGGCCGTCGCGCTCGCGACCGCGGGCCGGTCGCGGTGGCCGCGCCGTACGGCCTCCGCCGCCGAGCTGGTGGCGGTCTCGGTGCCCCCGTTCGTGATCGGGCTCCTGCTGCTGTCGCTGTTCTCCTTCACGCTCGGCTGGTTCCCGGTCTCCGGCGACCGGGACGCCTCGGCGCTGGTGCTCCCGGCACTGGCCCTGGGACTGCCGATCGCCGGGACCCTCGGCCAGGTGCTCCGCGAAGGGCTGGAGCGGGCGCTGGAGCAGCCGTTCGCGACCACCGCCCGCTCGCGCGGGCTGACCGAACGGGCGGTGGTCGCCAGGCACGCCCTCCGGCACGCGCTGCTGCCCGCCGTCACACTGGCCGGCTGGCTCGTCGGCGGCCTGCTCGGTGGGACCGTCATCACCGAGGCGGTCTTCGGCCGCCCGAGCCTCGGGCAGGTCGCGCTGGAGGCCGTCACGGGCAGGGACATGCCGGTGGTCATGGCCGTGGTGCTGCTGTCGGCGGCCGTCTACGTGTGCGTGAACACCGCCGCGGACCTCGCCTACCGCGTCGTCGACCCCCGGCTGAGGAGCACCTGATGGCCGGAACCGCGCTCCCGGCGCCCGCGGGGCGCCCCCTGCGGCACGGCCCGGCCGTCACCGCGCCGGCCGTCCTGCTCGTCCTGCTGGCCGTGGCGGTCGCCGCGCCCGGCCTGCTCACCGGCACGGACCCGCTGGCGGCCGATCCGGTGCGCGCGCTGGAGCCGCCGGGCGCGGAGCACTGGTTCGGCACCGACCACCTCGGGCGTGACGTGCTGTCCCGCGTCGTGCACGGCACGCGGCACTCGCTCAGCATCGGCGTCCTGGCGACCGCGCTCGCCGCAGGCGCCGGCCTGCTCCTGGGCCTGGCCGCCGGGCTGGCGCCCCGGTGGGCGGACGAGGCGCTGGCCCGCTCCTTCGACGTGCCGGCCACCTTCCCCGAGCTGGTGCTCGCGCTCCTGGTCATCGCCGTCATCGGCCCGGGGACAGGGAACGTGATCCTGGCCATCGGTGTCGCGCAGATCCCCACCTACGCCCGGGTGGTACGCGTCCAGACCTTCGTGGTCCGGCGGGCCGGGTACGTCGAGCAGGCGGTGACCTTCGGGCACTCCCGCGCCCGGATCGTCGCCCGGCACGTGCTGCCCAACGTGCTCGGCCCGGTCCCCGTTCTGGCCGCCATCGGGCTCGGCCAGGCCGTCATCGCCGCCTCCGGGCTCGGCTTCGTGGGGATGGGGCCCCAGCCGCCGGCCCCGCACCCCTCGTGGAGGTCGAGGACCTGCGGGTCCGCTTCCCCTCCGCGGGGGTGGAGGCCGTACGCGGAGTCTCCCTGTCGATCGCGCCCGGCGAGTGCGTGGCCCTCGTCGGGGAGTCCGGCTCCGGCAAGAGGGTGACGGCCCGCTCCCTGCTGGCCGCCGTGCCCTCCGCGGCGTCACGGGGGACACGCCTGTCCGTGCCCCTGTCCGTGCCCCTGTCCGTGCCCCTGCCCGCGCCGCCGTCCGCCTCCCCGTCCGTCTTCCCGTCCGCCTCCGGGCGCGTCCCGCTGCCGCCCCGGACGGTGGACCGCTCCACGCCGGTGCTGGAGGCGCGCGGCCTGGCCGCGGCGTACGGCGCCCGCCGGGTGGCGGACGGCGTCTCCTTCACCCTGCACCGCGGCGAGACGCTCGGCGTCGTGGGCGAGTCGGGGTCGGGCAAGACCACGCTGTCCCGCATCCTCCTCGGCCTGCTCGACCCGCTGGAGGGCGGGGTGCGGCTGCACGGGCGGAGCTGGAGCGGGCTGCCCGAGCGCCTGCGCCGCCCCTGGCGGCCGATGGTGCAGCTGATCTCGCAGAACCCCCTGGAGTCGTTCGACCCCCGCCACACGGTGGGCCGCCTGGTCGCCGAGCCGATGCTCGGCCTGCCCCGCGCGCTGCGCGAGGAGCGCGTGGCCGGGCTGCTCGACCGGGTGGGGCTCTCCCCGGCGCTGGCGGGCAGGCGCCCGCACGAGCTCTCCGGCGGCCAGCGCCAGCGGGTCGCCTCGCCCGGGCCCTCGGCCCCCGGCCGGACGTCCTCGTCTGCGACGAGCCCGTCGCCGCCCTGGACGTCTCGGTCCAGGCGCAGGTGCTGGACCTGCTGGCCGACATCCAGGCGCAGGACGGCACCTGCGTGGTCTTCGTCTCGCACGACCTGCCGGTGGTCCACCACGTCAGCGACCGGGTGCTGGTCATGAGGGACGGGCGCGTCGTGGAGGAGGGGGACGTGGACGACGTCTTCCTCCTGCCGCGGCACCCCTACACGCGGCGGCCGCTGGCCGCGGTGCCGGAGGCGCTCCGCTCCGCCCCGTAGGCGGGTGCGCGAGGGGGCGTCCCGGGGCCCCGGGTCCCCGGGGCGCCCCTTCGCCGTGTCCGGGCGCCGGCGGGTCCGCCGGGTCCGGGGCGGCCGCAGGTGCCCACCGGGCGGCGAATTCCCCTACGGGCTTGACGGGAATCCGTTCCGGCCCTATAAACACACTAAGTCTACTAAATAAGTGGGAAATGGAGAGAACTCATGAACGCTCGCAGGGTCCGCGGAGCGCTGGCCGCGCTGGCCGCCCTGGCGCTCACCACCACGGCCGCGGCCTGCGGGAGCTCCGAGCCCGCCACGACCGCCGCGGCCGGGGGCGGGGCGGAGGCGCCGTCGGAGGTCCGGCTCGGCTTCTTCCCGAACATCACGCACGCCACCGCCCTGGTCGGCGTGGAGAAGGGGCTGTACGCCGAGCACCTCGGCTCCGGCACCGCCCTGAAGACCAGCACCTTCAACGCCGGTCCCTCCGCGATCGAGGCGATCTTCTCCGGTGCTGTCGACGCCACCTACATCGGCCCCAACCCGGCCATCAACGCCTGGGCCAAGTCCAAGGGCCGGGCCATCAAGATCGTCGCGGGTGCGGCCTCGGGCGGCGTCTTCCTCGTCGTCAAGCCCGGGATCAACGACGTCGAGGACCTCAAGGGCAAGAAGATCGCCACGCCGCAGCTCGGCAACACCCAGGACGTGGCACTGCGCTACTGGCTCGACTCCAAGGGCGTCAAGACCGACACCAAGGGCGGCGGCGAGGTCTCGATCGTGCCGCAGGAGAACTCCCAGACCGTCCAGACCTTCGCCACCGGCGACATCGACGGCGCCTGGGTGCCCGAGCCGTTCGCCAGCCGCCTCATCACCGAGAGCGGCGGCGAGGTCCTGGTCGACGAGCGCGACCTGTGGCCGGGCAGGGAGTTCGTGATCACCCACCTGATCGTCCGCCAGGAGTTCGCCGAGAAGCACCCGGAGACGGTCAAGAAGCTCATCGAGGCCCACGTCGAGGCCAACGCGCTCATCGCCGCCGACCCGGCCGAGGCCGCGAAGACCACCAACGCCGCGCTGGAGAAGCTGACCGGCAAGCCGCTCAAGCAGGAGGTCCTCGACAGCGCGTTCAAGAACATCACCTTCACCAACGACCCGATCGCCTCGTCCCTGGTCGGCAGCGCCGACCACGCCGTCAAGATCGGGCTGCTCGAGCCGGTGGACCTCACCGGCATCTACGACCTGAAGATCCTCAACGAGGTCCTCGCCGCCAAGGGCGAGTCCCCGATCTCCGACAAGTGAGCCGGCGAAGGCGGAAGGAGAGCACGTGACCGCTCCGACGACGGAGCAGGCCGGAGGCCGGACGGAGGGCCCGGAGCCCGCCGTCCGGCTGGAGGCCGTCTCCAAGATGTACGGCCAGGGCAGGACCGGCCTGCTCGCCCTGGACGAGGTCTCCCTGACGGTCGGGACCGGCGAGTTCGTCTGCCTGCTGGGCGCCTCCGGGTGCGGCAAGAGCACCCTGCTCTCCCTCGTGGCGGGGCTGGACCGGCCCACGGCCGGGCGGATCGAGGCCGACGGCGGCCGGGTGGCGATGATGTTCCAGGAGCCCGCGCTGTTCCCGTGGCTGACCGTCTCGGCCAACGTCGAGATGGCGCTGCGGGCCAAGGGCGTGTCCCGCAAGGAGCGCCGCGAGCGCGCCGCGGAGTTCCTGGAGACCGTGCACCTGGGCGGGTTCGGCGCCAAGCGCCCGCACGAGCTCTCCGGCGGCATGCGGCAGCGGGTCGCGCTGGCCCGCGCGCTCGCCCAGGACGCCGACGTGCTGCTCATGGACGAGCCGTTCGGCGCGCTCGACGCGATGACCCGCGACCTCCTCCACGACGAGCTGGAGCGCATCTGGCGCGAGCGGAACCTGTCCGTCCTGTTCGTCACGCACAACGTCCGCGAGGCCGTACGGCTCGGCGACCGGGTCGTGCTGCTGAGCAGCCGCCCCGGCCGGGTCGTGGAGGATTTCCCGGTCGTCCTGCCCAGGCCCCGCCGTACCGACTCCGCCGAGGTGGCCCGGCAGGCGGCCGAGATCACCGACCGGCTCCGCCAGGAGGTCATGCGCCATGGCCGTTGACGCCCGCGCCCGCCAGGGCGACGCCCACGCCCGGCAGCTCGCCGGGCTCGACGCACTGGAGCTGACCGTCCGGCGGCGGCGCGGCCCCGCCTCCCGGCTCTGGTCCGGGACCTGGCCGATCGCCTCCGCCGTCGCCCTCGTCCTGGTCGTCTGGCAGCTGGTGGTGCTGGCCGGCTGGTGGCCCGAGTACGTCTTCGCCGGCCCCGCCGAGACCTTCGCCGTGCTCGGGGAGCGCCTCGGTGACGGGGAGTTCTACACGGCCGTGGCCGTCACCATGCGCCGCGCGGTCGCCGGCTTCGCGCTGGCCATCGCGGCCGGTCTCGTCGCCGGCGCGCTGGTCTCGCGGATCCGCCCCCTCCGCCGGGCCGTCGGCGCGCTGATCACGGGTCTGCAGACCATGCCGTCGATCGCCTGGTTCCCGCTGGCGATCCTGCTGTTCGGGCTGACCGAGAGCGCCATCATGTTCGTCGTCGTGCTCGGCGCGGCGCCGTCCATCGCCAACGGGCTCATCGCCGGCGTCGACTACACCCCGCCGATCCTGCTGCGCGCCGGGCACATGCTCGGCCTGCGGCGGCTGCGCCTCTACCGGCACGTGATCCTGCCCGCCTCCCTGCCGTCGTTCCTGGCCGGGCTCAAACAGGGGTGGGCGTTCGCCTGGCGCTCCCTGATGGCGGGCGAACTGCTCGTCATCATCGCCAACCAGCCGTCCCTCGGCGAGCAGCTGCACTTCGCCCGGGAGCTGGCCGACTCCGCCGGCCTGCTCGCCACGATGATCGTGATCCTGGTGGTCGGCGTCGTGGTGGACATGCTGTTCGGCGCGGCGGACACCGCGCTGCGCCGCCGCTGGGGCCTGCACCAGGCCGCCGACTGAAAACGCCATGCGGACCTCCGCCCGGACCCGGTACGCCCTGCGCGCGGCGGTGGAGCTGGCCGCCGCGCCGCCGGGGCCCGTGCCCGCCGAGAGGATCGCCGAGGCCCAGGGCATCCCGCGCCGGTTCCTCGACAACATCCTGCTCCAGCTCCGCCGGGGCGGCCTGCTGCACAGCCGGCGCGGCTCCGACGGCGGCTACTGGCTGAGCCGGCCGCCGGGGGAGATCACCCTGGCCGACGTCGTGACGATCGTCGAGGGGGCGCCCGAGGGCGGCGGGCCCGGGGAGTACCCGGGGGCGGCCGGGCCGCTGGCCGAGGTGTGGAGCGCGCTGCGCGACCACGAGGAGCGGCTGCTCGGGGAGATCACCCTGGCCGACGTCGCCGGAGGCCGGATCCCCGGCCGGAGGCCCGCGCCC
>NZ_BAAAUT010000060.1:0-39129 GCF_039534085.1 Planomonospora alba | reverse complement strand
GCGCCGTTCCAGCCGGTGACGCGCCCGGCGGCGTCCATGGAGACGAACCCCTCCACGGAGGTCTCGATGATCTGCTCCAGCCGGTTCCGGCTGCTCTCCAGCAGCTGGTGGGCCTTGCGCCGGTCGACCACCCGGCCGAGCTGGTGGCCGAGGCCGGCCGTCACCCCCAGCAGCAGCTCGTCCGGTGGGACCACCCGGGGGGAGAAGAACTCCAGCACCGCCGCGACGCCGTCGGCGGCCACGACCGGGAACGCGAAGGCGGCCCGCACGCCCAGCTCGCGGCCCTGCCTGGCCCGCACGCACAGCGGATCGCCGGTGACGTCGGCAGACCACACCGGCCGCCCGGCCGCGGCCCGGCCGACGAGGTCGCTCCCGCGCCGGAACCGGGTCCCGGCGCTCAGCTCGCACAGCACCGGGAACCTGTCGACCGCCCCGGCCCAGATCCCGGAGGAGACGAACTCCTCGCCGGCGTCGGCCGGCACGCACAGGTGCCCCAGCGGCCAGCCCGTCGCCTGGCAGACCGCCTCCAGCGTCGTGCGCGCCGCGGGCTCCAGCTCGTCGGCGGCGCCGATCGCGGCGGTGACGGTGTCGACCAGCCTCGCCAGCGCCGTCTCCCGCTCCAGGTCCGGCACGGGCCGCCCCCTCTGCCCTGACGATTCCTGCCCGGGTCGTCTGCGCTGACTGCTTCGTACCAATGATAACCGGGGGTGAATGAACGATTACCCGGAGATGTGCGCCGTCCGGACGGCGCGGTTCGCCCCCGCGGCCGCCCGGGCGGCAGAATGAGGGCCATGTCCCGACGCGGCCCACGCCCCCAGACCCGCCCCGGTCCCGCCGCCCCGTGCCCGTGCGGGCTGCCCGCGCCGTACCGGGACTGCTGCGGGCGGCTGCACCGGGGCGAGGCCGCCGCCGCCACCGCCGAGTCGCTCATGCGCTCGCGGTTCAGCGCCTTCAGCGTCGGCGACGAGGCATACCTCCTGCGCACCTGGCATCCGGCGACGCGCCCGTCCCGCGCCGGGACCGACCGGTCCGTGCGCTGGGTCCGCCTGGAGGTCCTGGAGACCACCGGCGGGAGCGTCTTCCACACCGAGGGCACCGTCCGCTTCCGCGCCCACTACGTGGAGCGCGGGCGGACGGGGGAGCTGGAGGAGAACAGCCGCTTCGTCCGGCACGAGGGCGCCTGGGCGTACGTCGGAGCCCTCTGAGGCGGTCCCGGCGGGCGGGACCGCCCGCCGGGCGCGGCCGTCACGGCGAGCGCGGCGGCTCCGCTCCGTCGCGGCCTGCGCCGAAGGAGACCTCCGGGGAGTGCCGGACGGTGCCGTGCGGGCCGTCGCCCAGATAGAAGCGGACGGTCATGGTGCGCCCGAGCGGGTCGAGCACGGTACGCCACAACGTGCGCCACGGCTCCTCGGGGGCGGCCGGCATGGACACCGCGTCCAGCGCCCGGCGGAGGTCACCGGGCGACAGCGGCCCGGCGGTCAGCCCCGCCAGGGTGCGGGCGCGCTCGTAGGTGCGGAAGGAGCCCGGGGTGTCCTCCGGCAGCCGGGTGGCGTCCGGATGGCGGTGCAGGGGGTGGTTGGTGACGCACAGCGGCCCCCCGTCGGCGGCCTCGATGATGTGCTCGCTGTCATCGGTCCCCCGCTCCCAGACGAAGGCCCGGCCGGAGGCGTCGGCGATCAGGTAGTGGCAGGGGACGCCCTCGCTGTACTGCTTGGCGCCCAGCAGCGCCTGCTTGGCCTCCTCGACGTCATGGCAGGTGTCCAGCAGGAACCGGGGCACCTGCGTGACACCGAGCCCGGCCTGCGGCACGGGCGGACCCGAGGGCGGCTCGGTGCCGGCCACGTCGCTGAGCAGCAGAGCGACGGCCAGGCCGCTCTCGTTGACGCCCTCCATGCAGCCGTCCAGCTCGGACATGGTCAGCGCCGTCGAGGCCGGGCCGTCGTCGGGGACGAGGGTGACGACGTAGGGGCGCGAGGCCATCGGCAGGCCCGTCCCCGAGGGCGCGGCCCCGCCGAACACGGCCACCAGGTCCGCCGCGCTGAGGGTGAAGAAGTCGTAGTTGCGGCCGAGCCTGCCCCGCCCGTCCGCGGCCCGGCCGGGCGGGCACCACACCGCCGAGCAGCCGGACCCGGCGGGCAGGGTGGCGAGGCCGTCCAGCCGCAGGGCGTCGTCGCCGGGATCGGCGCCGAAGGCGGCGGCGACCCCGGAGAGGCGGGCGTGGTGCTGCGGCCAGTTGCGCTCGAACCACGTCCGGCGCGCCCGGTTGATCACCGGATCGGTCGCGGTGGGCCGCCAGCCGGCCCTCGCGCGGGCCTCCTCGGCCAGTGCCCGGCCGATCTCCTCCTGGCTGCCGCGCAGCACCAGGTGCCGCACCGTCATGAAGTCGTGCTCGCCGCCACCGGCCACGATCGCGTTCTCGTCCATGCCGCCACCGTCGGCCGGCGCGCTTACCGTCGGCTTACCGGACGCTGACCGCCGGCCGCGGGGGAGCGCCGCGCCGTACGGCGGGGCACGGGGCGGGAGCCGCCTCCCGGAAGGAGGGCGGGGCGTCCGTCACCCGGCCCGGCCGGGGCCGCCGGACGGGGCGGCGTCCTCCTCCGGCTCCTCCTCCGCGGACTCCGCGGCGAGCCGCCGGACCTCCGGATGCATGCCGGGGGTCACCAGCACCAGGCCGCGCAGCGAGTCCAGGATCGTGACGGGCCGGCTCCGCGCGGCCTCGACGGCCGCCAGGTAGCGCCAGGCGACCAGCTCCGCGACGTCCGCCCGCGCCTCGGGGACCATCCAGGCCGTCGCGATCATCGCCAGCAGCGCGGCCTCGCTCACCCAGTCCTCCGGGCCGTAGGCGAGGTCGGTGAGCGCCTCCCGGCGCGCCGAGCCCTGCCACGGCTGCTCGCCGCGGTGGTGGGCGACCCCCAGGCAGGCCCACGCCTGGACCTGCCTGATCCAGTACGGCCACGCCGCAGGCGTCCCGAACGGCGAGGCCGGCGGGTGGACCAGGACGGCCAGCAGGTCGTCGAGCGGGAGCGCGGCCAGCCGTACGGCCTGGTCGAAGGCGGCCGGCAGGTGCGGCCACCGCTGTCCGGCCAGGGCGGCCACCGCCCGGGACGCCTCCGGCGAGGGGGCCGGTACGGCGGGGACGGCGGTGGTGCCCTCGTACCGCCAGACCCGCCGCGCCACGCTCCGGACCGGACCGCCGGAGAAGACCTGCGGCACCGGGAGCCGGGGATCGGGCTCGGGCACCGTGTCGATCCTGAGGACGAAGCCGGGCAGCGCCCGGGCGAAGGCCAGCAGGGCGCTGGGCGGCTCGGGCGCCGAGACGGTGAGCGCGCCGTCCGCGGCGTCCCCGCCCTCCCTCTCCAGCACCTGGTGGAGCACGTTGACGACCGCCTCGGTGGGGGCCGCCGGGAGGGTCAGCCACGGCAGGGTCTCCGACTGCGTGAACAGGACGTGCGAGGCGTGGTCGTTGTCCGGGTGCTCGCGCAGGTGGTCGGCCAGGTCGATCAGGTGCCGCAGGTCGCCGTCGCGCTCGAACCGCATGCCGCACGCGGTCGGGTAGGCCGACTCGTGCCGCGGATCGACGCGGAGCACGCCCTCCACCCACGCCAGCCCCTCGGCGGGCCGCCCGGCCAGGTGCAGCAGCTCACCGAGATCGGTCCGCACGTAGAGGTTCCCGGGGTCGAACTCCAGAGCCCGCAGCAGCGCCTTCTCCGCCCCGTCCCACCGCTCCAGGGCCCGGCAGGCGCCGTAGACCGCGATCTCGGCCTGCGGGGACGGCTCCTGCCCGGCCGAGCGCTCGGCGAGCACGAGGGCCTCCTCGGGCTCGCCGGCGCGCCGCAGCAGGATCGAGGCCGCCCACAGGAGCGTGGCGCTGCCGGCGTGCACGCGCGCGCCGTGCCGCGCCAGCCGGACGAAGGGCTCCAGCCCCGCCCGCTCCTCCTGCGGGACGGGATCGGCGAGCGCGGCCGCCAGGCCGGTGAGGATCCTGGCCAGCGTCTCGGCGGGGAGGCGGCCGGGCAGCTCGGGGTCGAGCACCCACGGCACGTGCGCCCAGCGTCCCGAGGCGTCGTGCCGCTGCGCGGACGCCAGCAGCTCCAGCGCCTCGGCGTACCCGCCCCGGGCGGCCAGCAGGTGCGCCCGCGCCAGCACGCTGCCGAGGAAGGCCGGCCGCTCCACGGGGAACAGGCCGAGGTCCAGCCGGGCCAGCAGCTCGTGGGCGTGGGGCAGGTCGGGGGCGAGGGCCAGGGCGGCCGCGACGTGCCCGGCGGCGTGCTCCAGCTCGCCGTCGTCGAGCGCGAGGCGCGCCATGCTGAGCTCTCCCTCGGCCTCCTGCCGGGGGTCGTTCAGGCCCTCGTGGCCGTCCGGTGCCATGCGTCCTCCCCTTACGGTGATCGACTTGCGGCCTGCGCCATCCAACCACGGTCCGGCCGGGAGGCGGTGCCGGCGGGCGGGTGCGGCTCCGCGGGCGAGCAGGGGCTCAGCGGGTGAGCAGGGCGGTGAGCAGCCGGGTCAGCCAGGCGCGGGCGGCGGGCAGGTCCCCGTCCAGCAGGAGCTGGGTGGCGACGCCGTCGTAGGCGGCGACGACGGCGCGGGCCGCGCCGGGGACGTCGCCGATGGCGGAGGGGAGGGTGAGCCACTCCCGGGCGGCGTGCAGCCGCTGCTCGACGGCGGCGCGCAGGCGGTCGCGGTGGGCGGCGAGCCGTTCGGCGACGGCCCGGTCGCGGGCGGCGTGCAGCAGGAAGTCGGTCTTGACCAGCAGCCAGTCGCGGTCCAGCAGCAGGGTGGCGGTGACGCGCTCGATGACCGCCTGGATCGGCGGGCCGTCTGGATCGGCGCCGCCGGGGCCCGCGCCGTCCTCGACGGCCAGGGCGGCGGCGACCTGGTCGGCGATGAGGTCGGCGCGCTCGTCGTAGAGGGCGAAGAACAGCTCGTCGAGACTGCCGAAGTTCGAGTAGAACGCGCCGCGGGTGTAACCGGCGGCCTCGCAGACGTCCTCGATGCGGACCCGTCCGAAGCCCTTGGCGGCGAACACCCGGAACGCCGCCTCCAGCAGGCGGGCGCGGGTCTCACCGCGCCGCCTGGTGAGGCGGGGCGCGGTGCCGTCGGGCCGTACGGCGGGCCGGCGCCGCCGCCGTGCCGGGGGCGGGGCCGGGGTCGGGGGGGTCATGCGCTCACGCTACCCCGTTTACATACACCGATGTATCGGATACATAGATGTATCCGATACATCGGGCGCCGGGCGGCGCCCGCCGGCCCCGGCACCCCCTCGGGCCGCCCCGCAGCAAGGAGCACCCCCGTCATGGACGCAGACGTCATCGTCGTCGGCGCGGGCCTGGCCGGCCTGGTCGCCACCCACGAGCTGACCGCCGCGGGCAAGAAGGTCGCCCTGGTCGACCAGGAGAACGCCGCGAACCTTGGCGGGCAGGCGTTCTGGTCCTTCGGCGGCCTGTTCCTGGTCGACACGCCCGAGCAGCGCCGCCTGGGGGTGAAGGACTCGGCCGAGCTGGCGTGGAGCGACTGGACGGGCAGCGCCGGGTTCGACCGCCTGGACGACGAGGACGCCTGGGCGGTCAAGTGGGCCCGCGCCTACGTGGAGTTCGCCGCCGGGGAGAAGCGCTCCTGGCTGGCCGGGCACGGCATCACGTTCCTGCCGACCGTCGGATGGGCCGAGCGCGGCAGTCTGCGCGCCGGCGGGCACGGCAACTCCGTGCCCCGCTTCCACATCGCCTGGGGGACGGGGACCGGCGTGCTGGAGCCGTTCGCCCGCTCGGCCCACCGGGCCGCCGCGGCGGGGCTGGTGCGCTTCCACCACCGGCACCGGGTCGACGAGCTGGTCATGACCGGCGGCGTGGTCACCGGGGTGCGGGGGGCGGTGCTCGCCGACGACGACTCCCCCCGCGGGGTCGCCTCCAACCGCGACGAGGTCGGCGGGTTCGAGCTGACCGCCCAGGCGGTGATCGTCACGACCGGCGGGATCGGCGGCGACCACGACCTCGTGCGGCGCCACTGGCCCGAGCGGCTCGGCACGCCTCCGGCGCACATGGTCACCGGCGTCCCGGCCTACGTCGACGGGCGGATGCTCGACATCGCCGCCGGCGCCGGGGTCCGGCTGGTCAACCGCGACCGGATGTGGCACTACACCGAGGGCCTGCACAACTGGGACCCGGTCTGGCCCGGGCACGGCATCCGGGTGCTGCCCGGCCCGTCGTCACTGTGGCTCGACGCCCTCGGCCGGCGGCTGCCCGAGCCGTGCCTGCCGGGTTACGACACGCTGAGCACGCTGCGGTACCTGCGCACCACCCCGGACATCGCCGCCTACGACCACTCCTGGTTCATCCTCACCCAGAAGATCATCAGGAAGGAGTTCGCGCTCTCGGGCTCGGAGCAGAACCCCGACATCACCGCCAAGGACCGCAGGGCGTTCCTGCGCGAGCGCATCCTCGGCACGGGCGCGCCGGCCCCCGTCGAGGCGTTCAAGAGGCACGGCGCGGACTTCGTCGTCGCCCCCACCCTGGACGAGCTCGTCGCGAAGATGAACGCGCTCACCGACGAGCCGCTGCTCGACGCCGCGGCCGTCCGCGCGCAGGTCGAGGCCCGCGACCTGCAGATCACCAACCCCTACAGCAAGGACGTCCAGGTCCAGGGCATCCACAACGCCCGCCGCTACCTCGGCGACCGCCTCGGCCGCGCCGTCGCACCGCACCGCCTCCTCGATCCGGCGGCCGGGCCGCTGATCGGCGTGAAGCTGCACATCCTGACCCGCAAGACCCTCGGCGGGATCCAGACCGACCTCGACTCCCGCGCCCTGGGCCTGGACGGGCGGCCGATCCCCGGCCTGTACGCCGCCGGGGAGGTCGCCGGGTTCGGCGGCGGAGGCGTCCACGGATACAACGCCCTGGAGGGCACCTTCCTCGGCGGCTGCCTGCTGTCCGGCCGGGCCGCCGGACGCGCCGCGGCCCGCCAGACGGCCTGACCGGCCGCCGCCGTCAGGGGCCGGGTCTCTCCCCGGTCAGCGAGTACCTGCGGAGCACGTGCCTGCGGCAGCGCACCCCGGGCAGCAGCCGCCGCGCCGCGGCCCGCCCCTGTCCGCAGCCCGTCTGCGGACCGGCGACCGGCGTCCCCGGGGGGCTCCGGGGGACGGCGCGGAGGATGTCCGGGGGCCGGGCGACGTCGGTGTTCCGGTACGGCTCCGGGCCGGTCCGGCGCGTCATCTCTGCCGGGCCACGAGCAGGTCGAGCAGATCCGGCATGACGCACAGGCGGGCCAGTCCCCGGACGGTGGCGTGGGCGGGTTCGAGCGCCGGGCTGACGGTCATGCCCAGCCGGGCGCAGAGCCTGCGGGCCAGCTCGGGGCGGCGCACCCCGCCGCCGGTGAGCAGCAGGCCGCGCTCCCGCACGGCCCGCCGCCGGTTCGCGGGCACCCGCGCCAGCAGCTCGGCGAGCACCATCGCGACCTGGTCGCCGACGTGCGGGGGCAGGTCGCCGGAGGAGCCGGGCGGGATCTGCACGGCCCCGGCGTCGACGACCGCTCCGTCGCGGATGACGACGCCCTCGATGATCCCCGCCCCCACGTCCAGCAGCAGCCGGGGCAGCGGGTCGGTGACGTCGACGCCGCAGCCGACGGCGGCGGCGAGCGGCTCCTCGACGATCACCACCGGGCAGCCGGCCGCGCTGCCGACGGCGGTGCCCGCCGCCCGCCGGTCGAGTGCCGAGGCGGCCACCGGCACGCCGAGCAGGACGCGCTCCAGGGGCGGCGCGCCGTGCGGCGCCGCGCTCCGCAGCACCCTGCGGGCCAGCCGCGCGCACGCCGCCGTGCTGGTGACCATCCCGTGCCGGATCGGCCGCAGCATCTCCGGCGCACCGAGCGCACCGAGCGCGTCGAGCGCGTCGGACGTATCGGGCGCGTCGTGGGGGCCGGAAGCGCCGTCCCGGGCCGGTGCCGCCGGCACGGCGGACGGCTGGTCCACGATCGCGAGGGTTCCCGACATCATGAGGCGGGTCCTGGAGGTGCCCAGGTCCAGCGCGGCGCGGCTGCCGGGCCGGACCAGGCCGCCGGGACCCCTGCCGGGGACGCCCCCGCCCGAAGGGCGCCGGGGCCGGTCGGCTCCGCGCGGGTCGCACACCGATCCGATGCCGGTCATGACGACATCACTCCTTGCTCACGAGGGGATGCGATCGCTCCCTGCTCAGGCCGTACCGGAGCGGGCGGGAGGCGGGGCGGGCGGCGGCCGCGTGGTCCCGGCGGGCCCACGCGGGATCCGCCACGAGGTCGCCATGCCCAGACCATAGCCCAGTTCGGCGCGTGCGCGGCATGGCCGTCGGGAACGCCCGCCGGGCCGGTGCGGCCGGGCCGCCGCGGGGGCAGGACCGGACGCCCGGTCACCCATGGTTGCGATGCGTGCACGTCGGGTAGCCATGGGGCATGCCCGACTGGGGATCGATCTTCCTGCCCGGCACGCCCGTGCTCGAGATCTTCGTGCGCGGGACCGTCACGTTCTTCGCGCTCCTGCTGATGATGCGCGTCGCCGGGCAGCGCGAGGCCGGAGGCCTGGGCATCACGGACGTGCTGCTGGTCGTCCTGGTCGCCGAGGCGGCGGCGGGCGGCCTGACCGGCGAGTCCGACTCCGTCGCCGACGGGGTCCTGCTCGTCGCGACGATCCTGCTGTGGAGCGTCGTCGTCGACGCGGTCTCCTACCGGTGGCCCCGCGCCGCCAGGCTGCTGAAGGCCCGTCCCCGGCCGCTGATCGACGAGGGCCGGTTGAACCGGAGGCTGATGCGCCGGGAGTTCATGACGCGCGAGGAGGTGCTCAGCCAGCTGCGGCTGCACGGCATCCAGGATCCGGCGCAGGTCAAGCGGGCCTACCTGGAGCCGAACGGGATGATCAGCGTGCTGCGCCGCGACGAGGGCGAGGTGGACGACCCCCCGGAGCCGCCGGCGCGCGGCTGACGCCGCGGCCGCCGCCCCGCCGCCCGGCGCGGTGGCGTGGGCTTCTGTCGGTCGGATCGGGTTGGATCCCGGTGTGGACGTTTCCGTCGAGCATCTGATGTACGTCCGCGAGGACGAATACACGGTCGCGCGGGTGAGCGCCGAGGGCGTGCCGGACTTCGTCGCCTCCGGGCGGGCGCTGGCCGGGGTCCAGCCGGGGGAGGCGCTCCGGCTCACCGGCGACTGGGGCGAGCACCCGCGCCACGGCAGGCACTTCGCGGTGACCGGTTGCGAGCGGGTGGCCCCGGCCACGGTCCAGGCGATCCGGCTCTACCTCGGCTCGGGGCTGATCCGCGGCATCGGGCCGCGGCTCGCCCACGCCATCGTCAGCCACTTCGGCGAGGAGACCCTGACGGTCGTCGACACCGCGCCGGAGCGGCTCACGGAGGTCGTCGGCATCGGCCCCGCGCGGCAGGCGCAGATCATGCGGGCGTGGGAGGAGCAGAAGGCGATCGCCGGCCTGATGGTGGTCCTGCAGGGTTTCGGGGTGAGCCCGCTGCTGGCGGCGAAGATCTACCAGGTGTTCGGCGAGTCCGCCGGGGAGGTCCTCGCCTCCGACCCGTACCGGCTCATCGGCCGGGTCAGGGGCGTCGCGTTCGGCATCGCGGACCGGATCGCGCTCCGCTCTGGGGTGCCGGAGGACAGCCCGGAGCGGATCAAGGCGGCGATCCTGGACACCCTGGAGACGGCGGCCGCCCGCGACGGGCACTGCCACCTGCCGCTGGAGGCGCTGGTCGCGCGGGCCGCCGAGCTGGTCGGCCAGGACAGGGACGCCGTCCGCCGGCTCGTCGACGCCCTGACGGCCGAGCGCCGCGTGGTCGTCGAGACGTCCCCCGACGGCCGGGGCGGGCCCGTGGTGTACGCCAAGTACGTGCACAGCCGCGAGCTGCGGCTGACCGCCCACCTGACGCGGCTCCGCCGGGCCGCCTCCGCGCTGCCCGCGCACCGGTGGCCGGACGACCCCGGCCTGCACGCCGAGCAGCGGGCGGCCGTGGCCATGGCGCTGACCAACACCGTGTCGATCCTCACCGGCGGCCCGGGCTGCGGCAAGAGCCACACGGTGAAGGCCGTGGCGGCGGCGGTGAAGCAGGCGGGCGGCACGGTGACGCTCGCCGCGCCGACGGGCAAGGCGGCCCGGCGCCTGGCGGAGCTCACCGGCATGCCCGCCATGACCGTGCACCGCATGCTCGCGCACCGGCCCGAGCCGGACTCCGGCGCCCTGTTCACCCAGACGCCCGTCCAGGCCGACCTGATCGTGGTGGACGAGGCGTCCATGCTGGACCTGCACCTGGCCACCCGGCTGACCGCCGCCGTCCCCGACGGCAGCCACCTGCTGCTGGTCGGCGACTCCGACCAGCTGCCGAGCGTCGCGCCCGGCAGCGTGCTGGCCGACCTGCTCCGGGTCGAGGAGATCCCGCGGACCCGGCTGACGCACGTCTTCCGCCAGGCCGCCGACAGCGGCATCATCCAGGCCGCGCACCGCATCCGGTCCGGGCGCATGCCGGTGACCCCCGGGCGGCGGGGGTTCTGGTTCGAGGAGGCCGACGACCCCTCCGCGGTCGCCGAGCGGGTGGTCCACCTGGCGACGGTGGCGATCCCGCGCAAGCAGGGCGTGGAGCCGGACCAGGTCCAGGTGCTGTCCCCGATGCGCCGGGGCGCGACCGGCACCGCCGAGCTCGGCCGCATGCTCCAGGAGCGGCTCAACCCCGCCCGCGAGGGGGTGGCCGAGCACTGGTCGGGCGCCTCGGTCTACCGGGTCGGCGACCGCGTCATGTCCATCCGGAACAACTACGACAAGGGGGTCTTCAACGGCACCACGGGCGTGGTCACCGGGATCGTCCAGCAGGACAGGATCGTGGAGGTCCGCACCGACGACGGGGAGAGCGTGCCGTACGGCTTCGGCGAGCTCGACGAGCTGACCCACGCCTACGCCATCAGCGTGCACCGGGCCCAGGGCAGCGAGTACCCCTTCGTGGTCGCGCCGATCGTCGCCGAGGCCGGCGGCGTCATGCTGTACCGGAGACTGCTCTACACCCTGGTCACCCGGGCCCGCTCGTGGGTGGTCCTCGTCGGGCAGCGCGAGGCGCTGGAGACGGCGGTCCACCGGCTCGGGCACCCTCGCAACACCGGGCTCGCCCGCCGCCTCGCGCTGAGCCTGCGGGACTGACCCCCTCCCTCCGCCGCGTGCGCGCCCCCCCGGCCTCCCCGCCGGGGGCCTTGACAAGGGAGCGGTGACGACGCATTCTTAACCTGTAGGTTCTAGAACAAGGTGGTTATTAATGGCCGACGACCGGATCAGTCTCGTGTTCGCGGCGCTCGCCGACCCGACGCGGCGCGCGATCCTGACCCGGCTGACCGAGGGCGACGCGACGGTCGCCGAGCTCGCCGAGCCGTTCGACATGTCCCAGCCGGCGGTCTCCCGGCACCTCAAGGTGCTGGAGAGGGCGGGCCTCATCTCGCGCACCCGGCGCGCGACGGCCCGGCTCAGCCACCTGGAGGCCGGGCCGCTCCGGGAGGTGACCACCTGGCTGGCCCGCTACCAGCGGTTCTGGGACGAGAGCCACGAGCGGCTCGACGAGCTGCTCGCGGCTCTGCAGGGCGACAGGGCACACGACGACAGGAACGGGACCGACCGCCGCTGAGCGGTCCGGACGAAGGAGACGACGATGGCCAAGACGCAGATCACCGCGGAGCCCGGCACGCAGCGGGTCGTCATCGAGCGGGAGTTCGAGGCCCCGCGCGAGCTGGTCTTCCGCGCCTACACCGAGCCCGAGCTGCTGGTGCGCTGGCTGGGCCCGCGCGAGCTGACCATGACCGTCGAGGAGTTCGACGTCCGCGACGGCGGCCGGTGGCGCTACGTCCACACCGACGCCGAGGGCAACGTGTACGGCTTCCACGGGGTCTTCCACGGCACCCCGTCGCCGGACCTCACCGTGCAGACCTTCGAGTTCGAGGGCACGCCCGGGCACGTCTGCCTGGAGAGCATGACCATGGAGGAGCGCGACGGCCGGACGCTGGTGCGCGCGCTCTCGGTCTTCCAGTCCGTCGAGGACCGCGACGGGATGATCGCCTCCGGCATGGAGCAGGGCGTGCGGGAGGGCGACGAGAAGCTGGAGGCGCTCCTCGCCGAGCTGCAGGCGGGCTGAGCCCGTCCCGGGAGGGCGGACGGACCCGCCGTGCCGCCGGAGGGCGGGACGCCGCGGGGCGGGCGGCCCGGCCGTCGGCTAGTGTCCGTCCTGGAAAGGCCTGGGACCGGACACCGGATCGGACGGAGCGCATGCCGCAGAACGCCTCGGACTGCCTGGAGGTACGGGTGACCGCCGCGAGCCGCGAGGAGGCGGAGCGGATCGGCGCGACGGCGGTGGAGGAGCGCCTGGCCGTCGACGCGCAGCTGGTCGCTCCGATCGACTCGGTCTACTGGTGGGCGGGGGAGGTGCAGCGCTCCCCCGAGTGGCTGCTGCTGATGAAGACCACCGCCGGGCGCTTCGAGGAGCTCGCCCGGCGGGTGCGCGAACTGCACTCGTACGAGGTGCCGCAGATCGTCGCGGTCGCCTTCGCCGCCGGCACCGACGACTACCTCGCCTGGATCAGGCAGGGCACCTCCCCGCTCTCCGACGGGTAGGGCCCGGCGGCCGGGGGTTGCCCGGCGCGCGCACCGGGCACCTCCCGGTCGGGGGAGGTGGGATCGTGCGGGTCATCGGCGCGGGCTTCGGCCGCACCGGGACGCTCTCGCTCAAGACGGCGCTGGAGCGGCTCGGGTTCGGGCCGTGCCACCACATGACGGAGGTGATCGAGCGGCCGGGGCAGATCCGCCGCTGGCTCGCCCTGGCCGAAGGGCGGCCGGTCCCCTGGGACGATCTGCTGGGCGGCTACCGCTCCTGCGTGGACTGGCCGTCCGCCGCCTACTGGCGCGAGCTCGCCGCGCACCACCCCGAGGCGAAGGTCGTGCTCACCGTGCGGGACCCCGAGCGCTGGCTGGCCAGCATGGAGGCCACCATCCTCCGGCGGGTCCGGCGCGGCGGCGCGCTGCCCGGGCGGCTGCTGTCCGGGGTCGCGTCGCTGCTCGGCACCGATCTGGCGGCCTTCACCAGGATGACCCGGCTGACCGTCGGCGAGCGGGTCTTCGGCGGCCGCACGGACGACCGCGAGCACCTGCTGAGGGTGTTCCGCGCGCACGTCGAGGAGGTCGTGGCGGAGATCCCGGCCGAGCGGCTGCTCGTGTTCGAGGCCGCCCAGGGGTGGCGGCCGCTCTGCGGCTTCCTGGGCGTGCCGGTGCCGGACGAGCCCTTCCCCCGGGTCAACGCCGCCGCCGACTTCGACCGGAACGCCCGTGCCCGCGTCGGCCCGCTGCTCTGGCGGCGCAGCGGCTGACCGCCCCGTGCGCCGGGCGGGGGCGCCGGAGCCGTCCCCGGCGCCCCCGCCTCCGACGGGCCCTTCGAGGACTGGGGCACGTCACAGGTCGGTGTCCCCCAGGGACCGCAGGAGCCTGCGCAGCAGGGCCGCGAGCTGGGCCTGCTCGGCGGGCCCGAGCCCGTCGAGCAGGCGGCGCTCGTTGGCGAGGTGGCCCTCGAGGAGGTCGCCCGCCAGGCGCCGGCCGGCCTCGGTGAGGGTGACCAGGACCAGGCGGCGGTTGTCCTCCGCGGTGGCGCGGGTGACCAGCCCCTTGGCGACGAGGCGGTCGATCCGGTTGGTCAGCGCCGCCGAGCTCACCATGGCGGCGGAGGCCAGATCCCGCATGCACAGGGTCCGGTCGGCGCGCAGCAGCGTCGCCAGCACGTCGAACTCCCACGCCTCGAGGCCGTGCTCGTCGAAGTACGCCTTGACGCCGCGTTCCAGCAGGCGGGAGGCGCGGGAGAGCCGGCCCACCACGCCCATGGCGGAGACGTCCAGGCCGGGCCGGGCGGCCGCCCACTGTTCGAGGATCTTGTCGACGGCGTCGTGCACGCCGCCATGCTACCTGAACGTTTCGATGTCGAAGTGTTTGACATCGCTCCGCCTCTCGGTTTAACGTTTCGCCGCCATAAATTTTGACGTCGAAGCTTTTGAGGTGAAGCGATGAGGATTCTCGTGCTGGGCGCGACCGGGTACATCGGCTCCGCGGTCACCGGGCGGCTCGCGGAGCACGGCCACGAGGTGGTGGCGCTGGTCCGCCCGAGGGCGGGGGAGGCCCGGTCCGTGCCGGGGGCCGCGGAGGTCCGCTACGGCGACGTCGCCGACCCCGCATCCCTCCGCGCGGCGGCCGGCGACGTGGACGTGGTGGTGCACGCCGCCGCCCCGACCGGGGACGGGGCGGCGGAGTCCGCCGCGGCCGACGCCCTGCTGTCCACCGGGGCGCGGGTCGTCTACACGAGCGGGATCTGGGTGCTGGGCGCGGGGGCGTCCGCCGAGGACGCCCCGCTCGCCCCCATCCCGCTCGTCGCCTTCCGGGCGGACGTGGAGCGGCGGGTGCGGGAGGCCGGCGGCGTCGTGATCAGGCCGGGCATCGTGTACGGCCGGGGCGGGGGCATCCCCGCCCTGCTGGCCGCCAAGGCGGCCGAGCACGGCCGGGGCCGGTACGTCTCCGCGGGCGGCCAGGAGCCCACCTGGCCCACGGTCCACATCGACGACCTGGCGGACCTGTTCGCGCTCGCGGTGGAGAAGGCCGACGCCGGCGCGGTCCTGCACGGAGTGGGGGAGGAGGCGGTGCCGCTGTCCGCCGTCGCGGAGGCCGCCGCACGCGCGGCGGGCCTCGGCGGCACCGGGGCGCAGGCCTGGCCGGTGGAGGAGGCGGCGGGCGACCTCGGCCCGGCCTTCGCCGAGGCGCTCGCGCTCGGCCAGGCCGTGAGCGCTGCCCGGACCCGCGAGGCGCTCGGCTGGCACCCGCACCGGCCGGGCGTCGTCGCCGAGCTCGCGGAGGGCTCCTACCGCGGCGGCCGATGACCGCACGGGCGGCGCCGGGCCGGCCGGTGCCGGACGGGCGCGGCCAGGCCGCTCCGGGTGATGCGGGCGGGCGATGCCGCGCAGGTCCGGGTGGTGCCGGACGGGCGGCGCCGCGCCGCCCGGCGGCCCGGCCGTGATCACGCGGGCCGGCCCCCGCCCGGGGCGGCCGGCGGTGATCACGCGGTTCGGCCCCCTCCCGTATCGCCCGGGGTGGCCGGCCGCTTCCAGGGAACGGTTCCCCAGAAGCGGCGGATGACCTCCCGATCCATGCAACTCTTTCAGAGAGCGCTCTCAGAAACTATTGACGTGAACGGGTTCACAGCGTCAGGATCTGCCCAGTGCGGACCACGGGGGACCGCCACACCCCCTGCAGTTCCTCGAGAACGGACCCTCGATGACCACACCTTTCGCCCGACGGGGCGCCAGAAGGAGCGGGCTCGCCGTACTGGCGGGCCTGACCGTGCTGGCCTCCGGGGTCGCCGGGATGCCGGGTGCCGCGGCGGAGACCGCGACCGGCGACCGGCAGCCGGTGATCGGAAAACCCTCCCTCGACCTGCGCGGCTGCGCCCGGATCGAGAAGAGGCTGCCCACGCTCTCCGACTGGCCGAAGGTCGAGAGCCGGATCAAGCGGAACCCGGCCGACGAGAGGCGGATCGCGAAGATCGTCGCCGGGATGACGCTCGCCGAGAAGGTCGGCCAGATGACCCAGCCGGAGATCGCCGCCATCACTCCTGAGGAGGTCGGGCAGTACGGCATCGGCTCGGTGCTCAACGGCGGCGGCTCCTGGCCCGGCCGCGACAAGCACGCCTCCCAGAAGGCCTGGCTCGACCTCGCCGACGCCTACTGGGACGCCTCGGTCTCCAGCCGGACGAAGATCCCGGTCATCTGGGGCACCGACGCCGTCCACGGCCACAACAACGTCTACGGCGCGACGATCTTCCCCCACAACATCGGCCTGGGCGCCGCGCAGGACCCGTGCCTGATCCGGGAGATCGGCGAGGCGACGGCCGAGCAGATCCGTGCCACCGGCCAGGACTGGGCCTTCGCCCCCACCCTCGCCGTCGTCCGCGACGACCGGTGGGGCCGCACCTACGAGGGCTTCTCCGAGGACCCCCGGATCGTCCGCGCCTACGGCTACGAGGCCGCCAGGGGCCTGCAGGACGGCGCCTCGCGCCGCATCGGTCCCGGCGGCGTCATCGCCACCGCCAAGCACTTCATCGGTGACGGCGGCACCCTCAAGGGCGTGGACCAGGGCGTCAACCCCTCGTCCGAGGCGGAGATGATCAACCTGCACGGCCAGGGCTACTACGGCGCGCTCGCGGCCGGAGCCCAGACCGTCATGGTCTCGTTCAACAGCTGGACGAACGAGGAGCTCGGCATCGCCGAGGGCAAGCTGCACGGCAGCAAGCGCGCGATCACCGACATCCTCAAGCGGAAGATGGGCTTCGACGGCCTCGTCGTCTCCGACTGGAACGGCATCGGCCAGGTCCCCGGCTGCACCAACGCCAGCTGCCCGCAGGCGATCAACGCGGGCATCGACGTCGTGATGGTCCCCAACGACTGGAAGGCGTTCATCGCCAACACGGTCGCCCAGGTCGAGAGCGGCGAGATCCCGATGGCGCGCATCGACGACGCGGTGACGCGCATCCTGCGCGTGAAGCTGCGCGCCGGCGTGCTCGACGGCCGCAAGCCCTCCCAGCGGGCCTTCGCCGGCTCCGGGCGCGCGCTGGAGGCCAAGGGCCTGGCCCGCGAGGCGGTGCGCAAGTCCCAGGTCCTGCTCAAGAACAACGGCAGGGTGCTCCCGCTGGCCAGGAACTCCAAGGTCCTCGTGGTCGGCAAGAGCGCCGACAGCATGCAGAACCAGACCGGCGGCTGGAGCCTCACCTGGCAGGGCACCGGCAACACCAACGCCGACTTCCCCAACGGCACCACGATCCTCGGCGGGCTCCGCGAGGCGCTGGGCGAGGCCGACGTCACCTTCAGCGAGAACGCCGACGGCGTCGACCCCTCGGCCTACGACGCGGTCATCGCGGTGATCGGCGAGACGCCGTACGCCGAGGGCGTGGGCGACCTGTCGCGGCGCACCCTGGAGGCGGCCAAGCTCTACCCCGGCGACCTGGCCGTGCTCGACAAGGTCGCGGGCAAGGGCGTGCCCGTGGTCACCGTCTACGTCACCGGGCGCCCGCTCTGGGTCAACAAGGAGCTCAACCGCTCCGACGCGTTCGTGGTCGCCTGGCTGCCGGGCACCGAGGGCGGCGGCGTCGCCGACCTGCTCGTCCAGGGCCGGCACCGCGAGGGCTACACCGGCAAGCTGCCGTACTCCTGGCCGAAGAGCGCCTGCCAGACGCCGCTCAACCCCGGCGAGGAGGGCTACGACCCGCTCTTCCCGCTCGGGTACGGCCTGCGCTCCGGCCAGGTGAGCTCCATCGGGAAGCTCGACGAGACCGCGCCGGAGTTCCCCTGCGGCTCCACCGGCGGCGGCGGCGAGGCGAGCGAGGACCTGGAGATCTTCAACCGCACCGACATCGCCCCGTACAAGAGCTTCATCGGCTCGGCCGACAACTGGGGCGGCACCGAGATCGGCCCGGACGGGACGGAGGCGCACTCGGCGATCAGCGTCGTGCAGTCCGACGTCAACGTCCAGCAGGACGGCCTGAAGGCGACCTGGAACGGCACCGGCCCCGCCCAGATCTACATGCAGAACCCGGCGGGCGGCACCGACCTGCGCGGCTACCTGAACTCCGACGCCGCCCTGGTCTTCGACACGGTCGTCCACCAGGCCCCGGCCGCCCGGACGGTCATCAGCGCCCACTGCGTCTACCCCTGCTTCGCGGAGGTCGTGGCGACCTCCCTGTTCGCCGGGATCCCCGCGGGGACGAAGACGACCGTCAAGATCCCGGTCTCCTGCTTCGCGGCGGGCGGCCTGGACCTGGAGAACGTCAACACCCCCTTCCTCGTCTACACCGAGGGCGCCTTCTCGGCCTCCTTCGCCAACGTGCGCTGGGTGCCGAAGGCGGCCTCGGACCCCGACGCGAAGAAGTGCTCCGACCTGACCTGACGCCCTGACCCCTGACGATCAGGACGCCCGACCCGGGCGGCCGGCGGCCCGACACCGCCACCGCCACCGCCGCAGAAGGGGTCCCCCGCCGGTCCGGCGGGGGACCCCTTCTTCCGTCACCGGGTCTTGCCCGGCGGGCGGAACACAGTGAAGATCATCCTGACTCGCCCGGCGACGTCGCCGTCATCCCCCGACTCTCCCCCCGACTCTCCCCCCCGGAGGCCCCGTGCGTTCCCCAGCCCGCCTCGCCCTCGCCGCGGCCCTGGCCGCCTCGCTGCTCACCGCCCTCGGCGCCGGCCCCGCCCACGCGGACGGCCCCCCGCTGACCGGCCTCACCCTCGGCGGGGTGCACAACGCCTACGAGAGGGCGGCCTACCCCTACCTGATCGACGCGCTCGACGCCGGGAACCGGATGATCGAGATCGACCTGTGGACCTTCTTCGGCCAGTGGACCGTCAGCCACTCCAACCCCTTCTGGAGCGACAACAACTGCGAGAAGGGCGCGACCGCGGGCGAGCTGCGCGACTCGGCGCGCAGCCAGCAGTTCCCGCACTGCCTGGACAACATCAGGGCCTGGCACGAGGCGAACCCCGGGCACGAACCGCTGATCGTCAAGCTGGAGATGAAGGACGGGTTCCACGACAACCGGGGCCGGGGCCCCGACGAGCTCGACGCCGTCCTGCGGGAGCGGCTCGGCGACGCGCTGATCACCCCCGCCGACCTGATGGGCGGCGGCCACCCCACCCCGGACGCGGCGGCCCGGGCCGGGGCCTGGCCCGCGGACCTGAAGGGCCGGATCATGGTCTACGTCATCCGGGGCACCGCGGAGAACGACAGCCTGCCCACCGAGCTGGAGTACGCCCGCCACCTGCGCGACCACCCCGCCGACGCCCAGGTCTTCCCGGTCCCGCAGGGCGCGTACGGCTCCGCCGCCGACCCGCGCCAGGCCTACGAGGAGTCCCTGCGCCCGTGGTTCGTCGTCTTCGACGGCAGCGCGACGGCCTTCGCCGCGCTGCCGGCCGACCGGCGGGCCTTCTACGCCCCCTACGTCACCACCGTCACCGGCGCGCACGAGGTCGCGCCCGCCCTGCACGCGACCGCCCCGTCGCCGGAGCAGGCACTGGCCCGCACCCGGCAGCTGGGATGCCTGGGCGCGACCGTCGTGTCCAGCGACTGGCGCACCGTCCCCGGCTGGCAGGGCCCGCACGACCGCGCCGGCTGCTGACGGGCCCGCGGGCGCCCGCCGCGGCGGGCGCCCGCGCAGCCGCGCCCACCGGGAACGGCGCCCGGGTGTGATCCGGGTCACGGGACCCCCTTCCACCGAGGGGGTCCCGTTGCTACATTCCACACGAGAATTCATTTCAATTCGCGGACCGGAGGGCTCGATGGCCGCTCTCAATCCCGGGCCGGGGCAGGCGGAGTCCGCACGACGGGACCTGCCGCCGTCGATGGTCGAGCGGATGACCCTGATCATGGACGCGTTCACCGGCCGGTCCACCCGGCTCACCCTCGAGGACGTGGCCCGCTGCACGCACCTGCCGCGCTCGACGGCGCACCGGATCCTCGACCAGCTGGTCCGCCTCCAGTGGATCGAGCACACCGCCTTCGGCTACGGGCTGGGCCCGCGCGCCCTCGGCCTCGGCGGCCGGGACGGCGGCCACGGCGAGATCCGCGAGGCGGCCGCGCCGTTCCTGCACGACCTGCAGCTCAGGACCGGGCTGGTCGTCCACCTGGCGGTCCTCGACGGGGCGGAGGTCTACTACCTCGACAAGGTCGGCGGGCGGTTCGCCGCCGCCGTCCCCTCCCGGGTGGGCGGCCGCGCCCCGGCCCACTCGACCGCGCTGGGCAAGGCGATGCTGGCCTGGCTCCAGCCCGAGCAGGTCGACACCCGCATCGGCGGCGCCATCAGCCGGCTGACCAGCCGCACCATCGGCGAGCTGGACACCCTGCACCAGGAGCTGAACCGCGTCCGGCAGCGCCGGGGGCTGGCCTTCGAACGGGGGGAGTGCTTCCCCGACATCGCGTGCGTGGCCGCGGCCGTGCGCGGCCCCGAGGGGCCGGTGGCCGCCGTCTCCCTGGTGGGGGACGCGCGGACCCCGCTGGAGCGGGTGGCCCCGCTGGTGGCCGACGTCGCGCGGCGCGTCTCGCTGGCCCTCTTCCCGGACGCCGAGGCCCCGCGGCGGGCCCGCCTGATGGCGGTGGTGCCGGAGCAGGGCTGGTCGCCGGAGACCATGAACCGCTTCCTCGCCACCGGCCAGGACGGCGACTGGCTGTGACGTCCCGGGGGCCGACCGGTCGCCGAGGCCGGACCCGCACACCGGCCTGCGGACCGCCACCCCGCACGGCCACCGGAACCACCGCTCGCGACCTGGTGAGTTGTTCCGGTGCGGTGCGGGACGCGGCCCCGGAACCTCCTCCTACACCCTGGCCGCGTCGCGGCGGTAGAGGCCGATCACCAAGATCAGGGCGGCCAGGAACCACGCCGCCAGCACCCCGACGCCCAGCGGATCGAGCGCCACCCCGGTGAGCCGGTCACGGGTGATCTCCGCGAGCCAGTAGCTCGGCAGCACCTTGGCCAGTGAGGCCATGAAGCCCGGCAGGACGTCCACCGGCATCCACAGTCCGCCGAGCATGGCCATCGGCAGATAGACCGCGAGGCCGAGCGGCTGCGCCGACTCCGGCTTGACGGCCATCCCGATGAGCAGACCGAGCACGGCGAACGGCAGCGAGCTGATCCAGCAGGAGAGGACGATCGCCAGCCACTGCCCGGCGGTGAGCTCGATGCCCTTGACCAGCAGCCCGGACAGGAAGACGAGCAGCACGGCCGGAAGCGCCAGGATCATCGCCACTGCCATCTTGACGGCGACGTAGCCCCAGCCCGGCAGGGGGGTGAGCCGCAGTTGCCTGTTCCACCCGGCCTGTCGCTCCAGGCCGACCCGGGGACCCACGGCGAACGCCACCGAGATGGCGCCGAACGCCGCCATGCTGATCATCATGTAGGTGTCCATGTCCAGTCCACCGGCTCGATCCGAGCCGAAGACCTCCGACATGACGAGGAAGAAGACCATCGGGAACGCGATGGTGACGACGAGGAACTCGACCGACCTGGAAAGGACCTTGAGCTCGGTCCAGATCAACGCGCCCATGGTCACACCTCCTTCATGACCGGTTCGTCGGCGGTCAGCGCGACGAACGCGTCCTCCAGCGACATCGCCGTCACCGAGATGTCACGCGCGCGGGGGTACTCCGCCAGCAGCGCGTGCAGCGCGGCGTCGGAGTCGGAGCAGTGCAGCTCGACGTGCTCACCCCGGAGCCGGGCGGTGCCCACTCCCGGCAGGGCGGCCAGCAGCTCGGCACTGGTGCCCTCGATCGTCGCCCTGATGGTGCGCCCGTCGACCTTGGCGACGATCGCGTCCACCGAGCCGTCGGCGACGATCTTCCCATGCCGCATCAGCACCACGCGGTCGGCGAAGTCCTGCGCCTCGGCCAGGTAGTGGGTGGCGAACACCACGGTGCGCCCGCCGGTCGTGTAGTCGCGCATCGCCGCCCAGAACTCCTGGCGGCTCTGCACGTCCATCGCCACGGTCGGCTCGTCCAGCACCAGCAGGTCGGGGTCGCACACCAGGGCCGCGGCGAACCGCGTCCGCTGCTTCTGGCCGCCGGACAACCCGCTGTATTTGAGCTTGGCGTACTCCGTCACCCCGGCCCGGGCGATGGCGTCGTCCACCTTCATCGCCTTCGGGTACTGCGCAGCCATCACCTGGACGATCTCCCGGCTGGTCATCTCGCCCAGGAAACCGCCCGACTGGAGCATCGCGCCGACCAGCCCGTCGGCCGCGGCCCGGCGGGGGGACCTGCCGAACAGTTCGATCTCCCCGCGGTCCGGGGTGGTCAGGCCGAGCAGCATCTCCATCGTGGTGGTCTTGCCCGCCGCGTTCGGCCCGAGCAGGGCGACCACCTCGCCCGGCGCGATGCGCAGGTTCAGATCGTCGACCGCGCGCACTTCACCGAAGGTCTTGTGCAAGCCCTTCAGGTTCACCGCCGCATCTGTTTCCGCCGTATCAGCCATGACTTCGACTATCGCAAAAACACCGGATCATGTCTGCTGCCGTACGTCTCGATAAAGAAACGCCGGGTCTTTTTCCATCCTCACGCGGCGTCGTGGTTCCGCAGGACGGTGGTGGCCTCGCACAGGTGTCCGGCCCTGGCGGGGCTGAAGTGAAATCCGCGCAGGATCGTTCCGCCGGAGAGGTGATGCTCTGGACGTCCACGTCGTGGGCGGGGTGTCCGGCCGAGCGGTGCGGCCGGCCGGCACCCGGCCGGTGTGAACGAGCGTGCCCTCCGGCGCCGGACGGTGCAGGAGGTCCTTCCTCCGGCCCGCGTATGTGTGCGGAGAACGCGCGGAGAAGGAGAGCGCTACCGTGGACCGCGGCGGATGTGAAATCGCTGATCGGCCGGGATCGACCCGTCCGATAAAATGGAATAAGCGCTCGAGAAAAGAAAGCCGGCGGCGACCCGGAACGCGTGGAGTCCGTCGACCCCCGCCGACGACGCGGTGACCCGCTCCCGGCGGACCTGCGGATGCGGTGCCGGCCCTCGTCCGGTGCCGTCCGAGGTGGGCCCGGAGGTCCCCGACGGCAGCCGGATCCGGATCGCCGGCATCCTCGGGCAGGCGTCTCCCGGCTCAGCGGGGACGAGCCCGGCTGCGCGCGGATCCGCCCAGCGCCGGCTCGGGTGGCTGCGCGGATCCGTCCAGCGCGGTCCGGGAGGGTGCGCGAGCCCGTCACCCCCAGCGGTCGCCCCACCCCCACGGTTCAGGACCGGCCGGCGGCCGGACCCGGGGTTCGCGCCCGTCCACGCCGAACCGCCCCCGGAAGAAGATCATCGGGCGCCGCCCGCCGGGCGTCTCCAGCTCCAGCACCCGGCCGATCACCACGTCGTGGTCGCCCGCCACGTGCACGTCGTACACCTCGGCGTGCACCCGCAGCAGCACGCCGCGCAGGGCGGGGGTGCCCCACCGGGACAGGTCCCAGTCGAGCCCGTCGAACCTCCTGCCCTCCCGGGAGCCGAAGCGCCCGCACAGGTCCACCTGCTCCTCGCCCAGCACGTTCACGCAGAAGCGCCCGGACGCGCGGATCCTCGGCCAGGTCCGGCCGGAGTGGTCGGCGCAGAACAGCACCAGCGGCGGTTCCAGGGAGACGGAGGCGAACGCCTGGCAGGCGAAGCCCACCGCCTCGCCGCCGTCGACCCCGGTGACCACCGTGACACCGCTGGCGAACGACCCCATCGCGCGCCGCATCTCCGCCGGGGTGGGCGGAACCGGGTCGGGCGGGGCGGCGCCCGCGGTGAGCGCGGACTCGGCTGTCATGGGATCACCTCGCGTGCTCCGGTACGGCCCGCACGGCCGCTGCCGGGCACGACCGTAGGCCGCGCCGTACCGCGTGCGGGGAGCGGTCCCGTTGAGCGGAAGGCCCCGCGCCGCCCGCCCCGCGCGCCGACCCGGCCCGCCCGCCGGGCGCGGGCCCGCCCCGCGGCGGCCCGGCGCCGGCGTCCCGCTGGCCGGGATCGCCGCGCCCGCCCCGCGCCGCCGCGTGGTTACGTTCCTGCGACACCGGCGCCCCCGCCGGACGCCCCCGCGGGCCCCGGCACCCACCCAACGACCCCCAGCGACCGAGGCGGATGGATGAGCACGGAGCCGAGCTACGAGTCGACGCTGCGCGAACTCGCGACCGATCAGGGCGTGCTGCGCTACCACGAGGCCGGCGACGGCCCGCCCCTTGTCCTGCTGCACGGCTCCGGCCCCGGCGTCACCGGCTGGCGGAACTTCCGCGGCAACCTCGCGGCCCTCGCCGAGCGCTTCCGCTGCCTGATCCTGGAGTTCCCCGGCTTCGGCGTCAGCGACCCGACCGGCGCCCACCCGATGGCCGCCGCGCCCGGCGCGGTGCTCCGCCTCCTCGACGGGCTCGGCATCGAGCAGGCCGACCTGATCGGCAACTCCATGGGCGGCATCGTCGCCGCCCAGGTGGCGGTCTCCCACCCCGGCCGGGTCCGCCGGCTGGTCACCGTCGGAGGGCTCGGCACGAACCTGTTCAGCCCCGGCCCGGGCGAGGGCGTCAGGCTGCTCACGGAGTTCGCCGAGCGGCCCACCCGCGAGGCGCTGGTGCGCTGGCTGCACTCCATGGTCTACGACCCGGCCCTGGTCACCGGGGAACTGGTCGAGGAGCGCTGGGCGCAGGCCACCCACCCCGACGCCCTCGCCTCCGCCCGCCGGATGTACGGCCGGGCCGCGGTCGCCGCGCGCACCGCCGCCCTGGCGGCCTCCGACGCCCCGCCGTACTGGGCGACGCTGCACAGGATCAGGGCCAAGACGCTGATCACCTGGGGCCGCGACGACCGGGTCAGCCCCCTGGACATGGCGATCGTGCCGATGCGGACCATCCCCGACGCGGAGCTGCACGTGTTCCCCGACTGCGGGCACTGGGTGATGATCGAGCAGCGGGCCGCCTGGGAGAGCGCCGTGCTGGCCTTCCTGACCCGCAAGGAGGCCCCGTGAGCGAGCCGGAGTGGGACGAGGAGTACGACCTCGTCATCGTCGGCAGCGGCGGGGGCGGCATGACGGCCGCGCTCACCGCCGCCGCCGAGGGGCTGAGCGCCCTCATCGTCGAGAAGGGCTCCCGGTACGGCGGGAGCACCGCGATCTCCGGCGGCGGCGTCTGGATCCCCGGCAACCCCGTGCTGCGCGCCGAGGGGCACGACGACGACCGCGAGCACGTCCGCCGCTATCTCGGCCTGCTGACCGCCGGGCGGGTGCCCGCGGCCCGGCTCGACGCCTACGTCGACCACGGCCCGGCCGCGATGGAGCTGCTCTGCCGGAGCAGGTGGATGCGCTTCTCCTGGACCAGGGGCTACCCCGACTACCACCCC
Source organism: Planomonospora alba (assembly GCF_039534085.1). Lineage (NCBI taxonomy): Bacteria > Bacillati > Actinomycetota > Actinomycetes > Streptosporangiales > Streptosporangiaceae > Planomonospora > Planomonospora alba. The sequence goes on along the minus strand of NZ_BAAAUT010000060.1, from coordinate 14,246 downwards.
GAGCTGGAGGGCGGCCGGCCGCTCGGCCGCTCCGTCGAGGCGCTGCCGTTCGACACCCGCAGGCTCGGCCCCGACGAGCGCCACCAGCGCCCCAACAGCATGAAGGGCCCGCTGGGCCTGTGGATCACCGCCAAGGACTACCACGACCTGGCGATGGCCAAGCGGACCTGGCGCGGCCGCTGGGCCTCGGTCGTGGCCGCCTGGCGGGTCTCCTCCAACCTGGTGCGCCGCCGCCACATGGCCACCGGCGGGCGCGCGCTCGTCGCCCGCATGCGCATGGCGCTCAAGGACGCCGGGGTCCCGATCCGGCTGAGGACCGCCATGACCGGCCTCGTCACCGACGGCCGCGGCGCCGTCACCGGCGTCGTCGCCGAGCACGAGGGCCGCACCCTGCGGCTGCGCGGCCGCTGCGGCGTGCTGCTGGCGAGCGGCGGCTTCGACCACAACCGCGAGCTGCGCGAGAAGTACCTGCCGGAGGGCGGCAGGGCCGACTTCAGCATGGGCGCCCGGGAGAACACCGGTGACGGCATCCTGGCCGGCGAGCGGGTCGGCGCGGCGCTCGACCTGATGGACGACGCCTGGTGGATGCCCGCGGTCCGCCACCCGGCGGGCGCGCTCATCCCGCTGCTGTCGGAGCGCTGCATCCCGCGCTCGGTCATCGTCTCGGCCGACGGGCGGCGCTTCACCAACGAGTCGGCGCCGTACGTCAACTTCGTCCACGACCAGCTCGCGGGCGGCCACGTCCCGGCGTGGTTCGTGATGGACGCCACCGCCCGCGCCCGCTACCCGTTCGCGCAGATCCTGCCCGGAGCGCCGATCCCGCAGGCGTTCTACGACGCCGGCATCGTGCACCGGGCGGGCACCCTCACCGAGCTGGCGGAGCGGATCGGCGCGCCGCCGGACAACCTGGCCGCGACCGTCGAGCGCTTCAACGGCTTCGCCCGCGCCGGCCGGGACACCGACTTCGGCCGGGGCGACAGCGCCTACGACCGCTACTACGGCGACCCCACCCTGCCGAACCCGAACCTCGACGTGATCGACCGGGCGCCGTACTACGCCGTCCGCGTGGAGGCCGGCGACCTCGGCACCAAGGGCGGGCTGGTCTGCGACGAGCACAGCCGGGTGCTGCGCGAGGACGGGTCGGTGATCGAGGGCCTGTACGCCACCGGCAACGTCTCGGCCTCGGTGATGGGCCACGAGTACGCCGGTCCCGGCGCCACGATCGGCCCGTCCATGGTCTTCGGCTACATCGCCGCCCGGCACGCCGCCGGGCGGGCGCGCGGCGGACGGGGCCCGGCCGGCCGCCGGACCGGCCGGGCCCCCCGGGGGACGTGACCGTGACGCCGCCCGGACCGCTCAGGGTGCGCGTCGTCGAGGTGATCCGGGAGACCGCGGACGCGCACTCGCTCGTGCTCGAACCCGCCGACGGCGACCGCGACCGGTTCGGCTACCGGCCCGGCCAGTTCCTGACCGTCCGGATCCCCGCCGCGGGGGAGGGCTGGGCGGCCCGCTGCTACTCGCTGTGCAGCTCCCCGGCCTGCGACGAGAAGCTCAAGGTGACCGTCAAGCGGGTCGCGGGCGGCCACGGCTCCAACTGGATCTGCGACCACGTCGCCGAGGGCGACGTGCTGGAGGTGCTGCGGCCCTCCGGCACGTTCACCCCCCGCACGCTCGACGGCGACCTGCTGCTGCTGGCCGCCGGGAGCGGCGTCACGCCGGTGATGTCGATCCTCAAGTCCTGCCTGTACGCGGGGACCGGGTCCGTCGCCCTCGTCTACGCCAACCGGGACGAGAACTCGGTGATCTTCCGGGACGAGCTGGCCGCGCTGGCCCGCGAGCACGCCGGCCGGCTCACCGTGATCCACTGGCTGGAGTCGGTGCAGGGCCTGCCCACCGCGGAGACCCTGGCCGCGCTGGCCGGGCCGTACGCGGGCCGGGAGGCGTTCGTCTGCGGGCCCGAGCCGTTCATGGACCGGGCGGCCGAGGCCCTCGCCGCGCTCGGCACGCCGCCCGGGCGGGTCCACGTGGAGCGCTTCACCTCGCTGACCGGCGACCCGTTCGCCGACCCCGCCCCGGCCCCCGACCCCGCCCCGGCCGCCGGGAGCGCCGAGCCGGTCGCGGCCGCCGGGGACGGCGGGGAGCGCGCCGGCGAGGTCGAGGTCGAACTCTACGGCGAGGTCCGGACCCTGCCCTGGCCGCGCGGGCGCCGCCTGCTCGACGTGCTGCTCGAGGCGGGGCTGGACGCGCCGTTCTCCTGCCGGGAGGGGAGCTGCAGCGCGTGCGCCTGCGTGCTCCTCGAGGGCGAGGTCACCCTGGCGGCCAACCAGGTCCTCGACGCCCGTGACCTCGCCGACGGCCTCATCCTCGGCTGCCAGGCGATCCCGGTCAGCGAGCGCGTCAAGGTCACCTACGACGCCTGACCGCCCGGCGGGCCGGTTCCCCTCCCACTGAGCGGGAGAGGCCCGGCGCGCCGGCGCCGGCGCTGCGACCTTTGACCGCGTAGCGACCCCCAGGCGCGCCGCCGCGAGCGCGGCGCGGCCCGATCCACCAGGAGGCCCCCGCGATGCTGGACGCGGCAGAACGCCGGGCCGCGGCCGACCGGCTCTGGGCGGCGCAGCGGGACCGCGCGCCGATCGAGCCGCTGACCGCCTCCCACCCCGGCATCGGCGTCGTCGACGCCTACGAGATCCAGCTGATCAACATCCGCCGCAGGCTCGCCGCCGGGGCCCGGGTGTACGGGCACAAGGTCGGCCTGTCGTCACCGGTGATGCAGAGGATGATGGGCGTCGACGAACCCGACTACGGGCACCTGCTCGACGACATGGTCCTGCCCGAGGACACCCCGGTCCCGGCCCGCGCCTACTGCCACCCGCGCATCGAGGTCGAGATCGGCTACGTGCTCGGCGCGGGCCTGCCCGGGGAGGGCTGCACCGAGGCCGACGTGCTGGCCGCCACCGAGTACGTCGTGCCGGCCCTCGAACTCATCGACAGCCGCATCGAGGACTGGCGGATCGGCCTGGCCGACACCGTCGCCGACAACGCCTCCTCGGCCGGGGTGATCCTCGGCGCGGCCCGGGCACGCCCCGGCGAGCTGGACCTGGCCGGCATCGAGGCCGTGCTCTACGAGATCGGCGGCGGGGATTCCGGCGGAGGCGGGAGCGGGGTCGAGGTCGCCCGCGGCAGCACCGCGGCCGTCCTGGGCGACCCCACCACCGCCGTGGCCTGGCTGGCCCGGAAGGTCGCCTCCTTCGGGGTGAAGCTGGAGGCCGGGCACGTGGTCCTCCCCGGCTCCTGCACCCGCGCCGTGGACGTGCGCCCCGGTCAGGTCTTCCGCGCCGAGTTCGCCGGGCTCGGCTCCGTGACCGCTCGATTCGAATGAGGTGGGGACAGTGAGCAAGGCGACCGCCGCGATCGTCGGTTCGGGGAACATCGGCACCGACCTGATGTACAAGCTGCTCCGCTCCGAGCTGATCGAGCCGCGCTGGATGATCGGCGTCGACCCCGCCAGCCCGGGCCTGAAGCGGGCCGCCGACCACGGCCTGACCGCCTCCGCCGAGGGCGTGGAGTGGCTGCTGGCCCAGGGCGAGCCGCCCGACATCGTCTTCGAGGCCACCTCCGCCTCCGTCCACGCGGCCAACGCCCCCCGGTACGAGGCGCTCGGCGTCCAGGCGGTCGACCTGACCCCGGCGGCGCTGGGTCCCGCCGTCGTGCCCGCGGTCAACCTCGGCGCCCACCTGGAGGCGCCCAACGTCAGTCTGATCACCTGCGGGGGGCAGGCCACCATCCCGATCGTGCACGCGGTCTCCCGCGTCACCGGGGTGCCCTACGCCGAGATCGTCGCCAGCGTGGCCTCCCCGTCCGCCGGCCCCGGGACCCGGGCGAACATCGACGAGTTCACGATCACCACCGGCCGCGGCATCGAGCGGATCGGCGGTGCCGCCAGGGGCAAGGCGATCATCATCCTGAACCCCGCCGAGCCGCCGGTGCTCATGCGGGACACGGTCTTCTGCGCCGTGCCCGCCGACGCCGACCGCGACGCGATCGCGGCCTCGATCGGGGCCGCCGTCGCCGAGGTGGCGTCGTACGTGCCCGGCTACCGGCTCCGCGCCGAGCCGCAGTTCGACGACCCCGGGCCGGACGACGGCGGGCTCGCCCGGGTCGCCGTCTTCCTGGAGGTGGAGGGCGCCGGGGACTTCCTGCCGCCGTACTCCGGCAACCTCGACATCATGACCGCCGCCGCCGCCAAGGTCGGCGAGGGCTTCGCGCGGCGCATCGTCTCCGCCCGCACCTCCGCATGACCCCGCGCCGCCGCATCGGCGCGCCCCGCCGCGCCGATGCGGGCCCGCACCGCCGTACGGGCCCGCCCGAGCCGAGGAGATCCCCATGCCCTACAGCGCCGACCTCGACATCCGGGTCACCGACTCGTCGCTGCGCGACGGCTCGCACGCCAAGCGGCACCGGTTCACCGTCGAGCACGTCCGCTCCGTCGTCGCCGCCCTCGACGGGGCCGGCGTTCCGGTCATCGAGGTCGCCCACGGCGACGGCCTCGGCGGCTCGTCGTTCACCTACGGCTTCAGCCGCACCCCCGAGCAGGAACTGATCAAGGCGGCGGTGGAGACCGCCGGGCGGGCGAAGATCGCCTTCCTCATGCTGCCCGGCCTCGGCGTGCTGGACGACATCCGCGAGGCCGCCGGCAACGGCGCGGCCATCTGCCGCATCGCCACCCACTGCACCGAGGCCGACATCTCCGTCCAGCACTTCGGCCTGGCCCGGGACCTGGGCCTGGAGACCGTCGGCTTCCTGATGATGGCGCACAGCCGGCCGCCGGAGGTCCTCGCGAAGCAGGCGCGGATCATGGCCGACGCCGGCTGCCAGTGCGTGTACGTCGTCGACTCCGCCGGTGCGCTGATCATGGAGCAGACCGGCGACCGGATCGCCGCGCTCGTCGCCGAGCTCGGCTCCGACGCCCAGGTGGGCTTCCACGGCCACGAGAACCTCGGCCTCGGCGTCGCCAACTCCGTCATCGCCGTGCGGGCCGGCGCCCTGCAGATCGACGGCTCGACGCGCCGCTTCGGCGCCGGGGCCGGCAACACCCCCGTCGAGGCGTTCGCCGCGGTCGCCGAGAAACTCGGCATCCGCACCGGCATCGACGTCCTGAAGATCATCGACGCGGCGGAGGACGTCGTCCGCCCCGTCATGGACGGCGAGTGCCTGCTCGACCGGCTCTCGCTCACCATGGGCTACGCCGGCGTCTACTCCAGCTTCCTCAAGCACGCCGACCGCCAGGCCGCGAGGTACGGGGTCTCCGGCGCCGAGATCCTCATCGAGGCCGGGCGCCGCAACCTCGTCGGCGGTCAGGAGGACCAGCTCATCGAGATCGCAGTCGCCCTCGCGGCGAAGAAGTGAGAGCCGCCATGACCAATCCGGTACTCGACGCCATCATGGAGCGCGCCGACGAGATCCGCGCGCTCGGCGCCTCCAACGAGGCGCTCGGCAGGCTGGACGACCAGGCGGCCAAGGCGCTGCGGGACACCGGGGTGATCCGCATGCTCCAGCCGGCCGCCCACGGCGGGCTGGAGGCCCACCCCAGGGAGTTCGCCGAGACCGTGATGGGCATCGCCGCCCTCGACGGCTCCACCGGCTGGGTGGCGGGCATCGTCGGCGTGCACCCGTGGGAGATGGCTTTCGCCGACCCGAGGGTGCGGCAGGAGGTCTGGGGCTCCGACCCCGACACCTGGATCGCCTCGCCGTACGCGCCGATGGGCGTCGCCCGGCCGGTCGACGGCGGCTACGTCTTCACCGGGCGCTGGCAGTTCTCCTCCGGCACCGACCACTGCGACTGGATCTTCCTCGGCGGCATGCTCGGCGACGCCGGCGGCGCGGCGGTCCAGCCGCCCGTCCCGCTCCACCTGATCCTGCCGCGCTCCGACTACGAGATCGTCGAGGACTCCTGGGACGTGGTCGGCCTGCGCGGCACCGGGAGCAAGGACATCGTCGTCTCCGGCGCGTTCGTCCCCGACCACCGCGTCATCCCCTTCGCCAAGGTCATCGACGGCAGCGCGCCCAGGGAGGCCGGGCTGACCAACCCGCTCTACCACGTCCCGTTCTCCTGCGCCTTCCCGCTCGGCATCACCGCCGCGGTGGTCGGCGTCTGCGAGGGCGCGCTCGCCCACCACCTGGCCTACCAGAGGAACCGCGTGCAGATCACCGGGACGAGGATCAAGGACGACCCCTACGTGCTCTACGCGATCGGCGAGGCCGCCGCGGAGATCCAGGCGTCGCGCGTCGCGCTGCTCGACAACGTCTGCCGGATGTACGACGCCGTCGCCGCCGGGAGGGAGGTCTCCTTCGCCGAGCGCGCCGCCGGCCGCCGCACCCAGGTCCAGGCGGCCTGGCGCGCGGTGCGCGCGGTCGACGAGATCGTGGCCCGCTCCGGCGGCAACGCCATGCGCATGGACAACCCGATCCAGCGCTTCTGGCGCGACGCGCACACCGGCCTGGCGCACGCCATCCACGTGCCCGGCTCGGTCTTCCATGTCTCGGCCCTCACCGAGCTCGGCATCGAGCCGCCGCCCGGCCCGATGCGCTCGATGATCTAGATAAGCGGACATCCGGAGCCCGGCCGATGCAGGAAAGGGCGGAGGGAGAGGGCGGCCGGTGGCATCGGTACGGGTCGGACGGCGGCGGATCGGCCGCCCCGGGAGGTCCCGAAGCGGCCGATCGCACAGCCAGGGCGGGATCAATTCATGGGCTTCGGCTTCCAGAGCACGGCGTGCGGTTGGTTACCGGAGTACAGCGCCATCCCGACGATCTCTCCCTTGGCGTTGACGGCGTTGACGGCCTTGGCCACGCCACCCGGCGGGTCCGGCAGTCTGGCCGGCGCCTTGCCGGGATCAGTCCAGACGGACGGGTAGGCGGTGCTGTACGCCGTCTCGCAGCTGTGCAGGCCGACGATCACCCCGCTGTCGTTGATCGCCGCGGGCCGGGCGAGGCCGTTGCCGTCCTCGATCCGCCGCATTCCCGACTCGGCGCTCCAGACGAATCCGCCCTGGAGCACACCGTCGGTGCCCAGTGCCGACTCGCCGACCACCTGGCCGCGCCCGTTGAGGCCGCGCGCCTCGCTCCAGTCGCCGCCCAGCGTGCCCAGGTCCTTGACGACGCCGTCCTTCCAGAGGAAGGCGCGCTGGGTCTGCTTGTCCGAGGGGAGGCCGACCCCCTCCGTACGGCGGTGCGTGCCGGCGATCTGACCTGATCTGTTGATGTCCTCGGCCTCGCTGCCGCCGGTGAGGTCCAGATCCGTCCTGACGCCTTTCCGCACCACGAAGGCTTGGCCGCGCCTGGTGCCGTTCTCCTTCAGGACCCGGGTCTCCCCGATGACGGTGCCCTGACTGATGTCCTTGGGCAGCGCGGCGTAGCCGCCCAGCGTGCCGAGATCTTCCAGCTTCCCGTTGTGCCAGACGAATCCGTGGGTCCTGCGGTCGGCGGTATCGCTGTAACCGGTGACACGGCCGTCCTCGTCGAGGGCCACGGCCCGGCTCTCCCGTCCTCCGAGGGTGCCGATCTCCGTGATCTTGCCCTTGTCCCAGAGGATCGCCTGGCTCTCGCCCGACGCGCCCTTCCTCCAGCCGGCGATCTGCCCCCGGTCGTTGATGTCGAGGGCTGCACCGACCACACCGAGGTCGACGGCCTCCCATTTGTCGGTGGTCACGGGGCACCCCTGGACGCTCGCCGAGGCCGTGCCCGCTCCCGGAAGGTGGACCGCCGAGGTCACAAGGAGCACGCCCGCCAGGACGTTGATGGTTCTACGTGTGTGTCGCATGGATACCTCGTCAGCGGAGATAGTTCGTATACACGTGATCTGCGACCTTGTCTCCGGTGTCGAGCCCGTACGTGCCGTCGAACCGGTAGTGGACGCCGAGGTAGACGCGGCTCAGGGCATTCTCCTGTGCTGCGGCGCTGAAGCTGCTGAACGTGCGCGTGGCTCCCGGCGCGAACGGGTCATTGGTGGACGCGGTCCAGGTGAGGGCGTCGTCGCGGCCGAAGTAACGCCGCATGACGCCCGCCCAGGCCCCGGCGAACGTCGCATGGCCGGAGACGTACGCGGGGAAGTTGGGGGAGAAGTTGACCCCGGTGCTCCGCTTTGACTCAGGCTTCCACGTCGTGTCGGGTGAGGTGCTGGGGTTGCCGTCGGTGTCGGCGCGCCGGATGGCCGTCTCCGGACGCCACAGGTCGACGTCCGTCTCGTACTTCGCGTCCCAGGCGGCGATGCCGGCGTCGGCCATGGCGAACCCGACGAGCGCGAACAGCCGTGCGGTCTCGAAGGTGCCCTGCTCCTCCAGCTGCTCCACCACCGTCCTGGTGTGCTCGTAGAGCTGGCCCGGAGGCTTGTAGGTGGTGTCGAGATCGTTGGCCCAGAAGTGGGCGATGGTGGTCTGCTCGGCAGTGCGGTCGCTCGTCGAGGCGTTGGCCCGCCCGATCCTCTTCACCTCGTTGAAGTTGTCGGTGTACACCTGGCTGACCAGCAGTGAACTCAGGCCGGTCGCGCCACCGGGAAGCGCCGGCCGGAACTGGGAGCCCGAGGCTAGGGCGAATGGTTTGACGCGTCCCCACTGCGGGGTGGCGGCGGGGTTCGAGTCCGTCGGCTGCCAGTCTCCGGGCCGGGTTCCCGGGGTGTAGACCATGGCGTTCGACGACCCGTCGGAGGAGCGCGCGTTGATCATGGCCCGCGCGGCCTGGACGCCGATGGACTCTCCGAGCGCCCGGTCCTGCTCGCTGGGGGGATCGGACAGCGTCGCCGCGTCCGCCAGCGCCTGGGCGAACTCGGGTCCACGGTCGGGCCAGACTTCCGTCAGAACGGTGTAGGCGGCGTAGTCGATCGCGGTGGTGACGGCACCGTACCGCTGCCGTCCGGCCTGGACGTCGACCAGGTACGGCCGGCTCTGACCCCAGATCGAGTTGACGGCGTCGTAGACGGCGCCATGCATCATCGCGCCGGCCCTGGAGAGGGGTCCGGGCGCGCCGCCCACCTTCTTGTAGGCGTCCGTCAGCACCCGGGTCCAGTACAGGGAATGGGCCTTGCCCGCGTTCCCGTCCGGCGGTTCCGGTGCGGCTGTGTAGGTGACGACCAGTGTCGGAGCGGTTCCGCCGCTGCCCGCCGAGTCCGATGACTGCCAGGACCGGTGGTACTGGTTCGTGTACGGCGTGGGCTCCTCGGTGACCAGACGCAGCATGACGCCATGACCCGGGGCGCCACCGGCCCATGCCTTGGCGATGTCGGTGACGGACCAGGTCCATGTCCCCGTCGGAACCTGCGAGTTGCTGGTGCAGCGACCGGGCTCCACAGCTGATTGCTGGCCTTCGGTGGTGGTCGCCGGCTGGGTGTTCCAGAAGGTGTAGCGGTGGTCCCAGGAAGAGGTGATGCGCTGCACCCTGACGGTCTGCCCGGTGACGCAACCCCAGTCGAACCCGCCTGACCGCAGCTCCAGCCTGGCGTCCGTCACGTCCTTGCCGACCAGGGCGTCGGTGTCGAACGCCAGCAGGGCGCGCATGAACTCGCGGCGGGTGCTGGAGTAGTCGGAGTTGCCGACCGTGATCTGCTCGCCGTCCGACTGCGCATTGGGGGAGACCACCGTCAGGTCCGCCAGGGCGGTCAGCGTGGTCGTCGGGTCCACGGTGACCGGGTAGGTGGTGGCCGGGTCCGTCAGGAACTCCGGGTCCGGTTTGAGGACCAGGACCGGCCGGCCGTCCTCAACGGTCACCGACGTGTCGATGACGCCCTGATCGGCCGCCGCGGGTGCGGCGGTGGCGGGGGAGGACTTCTGCGCCGTGTCGTACATGAAGGGCTCGGGTGCGGCGGCGACCGTCGCTCCCTTGTCGTCGGTGAGCTTCAGGCCGCCCTGTTCGGTCTCTTTCAGGGTCAGGCCCTCGGCGGTGACGGGGAGCTTGAACTCCACCGGTCCGGCCGGCCTTTCCCGCAGCACCACGTCGTGCCGGAACCCGGCGGGCAGCGCGGTCACGACCAGGTCGGCGCCCGGGCCTGCGGCGTCGACGAATATGGCCCTGTTGCCCTCCAGCCGGGGCTTCGGCAGCGGAGCGGGCCAGTCCAGCGCGAACGCCTGGTCCTCATTGCGGACCAGTCTGATCAGCGGAGCCTCGTCGCCACCGGCGGAGACCTCCACCTGCGCCGTGGCCGCTCTCGGCCTGAGCACCCCGTCGCTCTCGACAAGGGTGGTGTCGATCGGTTTCCACGTCCGGCCCTGCTTGACCCGTACCGGACCGCTGGTCATCTCCGTGGTAAAGGTGCCGTCGGGATTGGCGTAGGTGAGACTTGTCTCGGTCGTCTCATCGGTGACCAGTACACGGCTGCCCTGGCTCCGGGCGGCGGCCATCGCCGCGTTTCGGCCGGACCGCTCGGTCACGGCTCCGGCTGCGGACGGTCCGGGCTCCGGGGCGGGCGCCGACGCGCTGGCCGTGTGCACCGATGACATCGCCAGAGACAGGGCGGTCGCCATGGTGGCGGCGCAACCCAGGAGTCTTCGCCGACGTGCCACCGGCGTCCTGGACATGTGGGGAGAGGAACTCACCAAAACTCCGTCCATGCGTAAGTAAGGGGAGTAAACGATGACCTTGTATAACAAGATCGAAGATCTTGATCCAGCCATGATCGATAAGTTGGGTCCGAATCGCTCATAAGGGCGTCACTAAAACGATCTTGATGGCTGTGGGGTGACGGGAACGTGACACGGCGGTTCCGGAACGCGGAATCCGCCCCGGTTCGTCGGGACTCTCACTGAGCGGGAGGGCCCGGGCGGGCCACCGGCGGCCCTGACACCGTGGAAGGCGCAAGGGCACCGCCCGCCCGGCGGCCGGACAGCGCTGACGGACGACGAACGGACGTGAGGTGAGGAGATGACGCAGATCCGCGGGCTCGGCTACCTGAGGGTCCGGACACGCGACCTCGGCCGCTGGCGCGAGCTGGTGATCGACGCGCTCGGCTTCGCCGAGGGCGGCGGACCCGACCCGGACGGCCTCTACCTGCGCATGGACGAGCGCCGGGCGCGGCTGACCGTGCTGCCCGGCGAGTCCGACCGGGTGCTGGCCGTCGGCTGGGAGGTCCGCGACCAGTTCGCGCTCGCCGCGGTCGGCCGCGCCGTCGAGGCCTCGGGCACCGCGGTCAAGGTGCTCTCGGCGCGCGAGTCGGCCGAGCGCGGCGCGGAGAAGGTCATCGCGTTCGACGACCCGGCCGGCACCCCCGTCGAGGTCTTCTTCGGCCCCGTCCTCGACCACGCCCCGCTCCGCACCGGCCTGGCGCAGGCGTTCGTCACCGGCGCCCAGGGCATGGGCCACGTGGTCATCCCCACCACCTGCATGGACGAGACCGTCTCGTTCTACGCCGAGGTGCTCGGCTTCCTGCCGCGCGGCGCGATGCGGATCGGCCCGAAGCCCGGCGGCCCGCGGATCCGCTTCATGGGCGTCAACCGGCGCCACCACAGCCTGGCGGTCTGCCCCGCCCCGCACGGCGGGGAGCCCGGCCTGGTCCACCTCATGGTCGAGGTCGACACGCTCGACGCCGTGGGCCGCGCGCTGGACAACGTGCGCCGGCTCGGCTTCTCCGTCTCCTCCACGCTCGGCCGGCACACCAATGACAAGATGGTCTCCTTCTACGTGCGGGCCCCCGGCGGCTGGGACATCGAGTACGGCACCGACGGCATGCTCGTCGACGAGACGTGCTACACCGCCGAGGAGATCACCGCCGACAGCTACTGGGGGCATGACTGGTCCGGCTCCGAGCCGCACGCCGCCTTCACCCCGCGCCCGTGAGCGGGCATGACGGGGAGCGGGCGGAGCAGGCCGTGAGCGGCCCGCCCCCGGTGGAGCCGGTCCGCGCCGGCGCACCCGGCACCGCCGACCACGAGTGCGACGTGCTCGTGGTCGGCTTCGGCTGCGCGGGCGCCGCCGCGGCCTACGAGGCCGCCGCGGCCGGCGCCCGCGTCATCGTGCTGGAGCGCGCCGGAGGACCGGGCGGCTCCTCGGCGCTGTCCGGCGGCGAGATCTACCTCGGCGGCGGTACGGCGCTGCAGAAGGCGTGCGGCTTCGACGACACCCCCGACGACATGTACGCCTACCTGGTCGCGGCGCTCGGCCCGCACGCCGACACCGGGAAGATCCGGCTGTACTGCGACGGGAGCGTCGAGCACTTCCAGTGGCTCTGCGACCTGGGCGTCCCGTTCAACGGGCGGCTCTACGACGCGCCGACCTGGATGCCGCCGACGGAGGACGGGCTGATGTGGCTGGGCGAGAACGCCTGGCCGTACAACACGCTCGCCCGTCCCGCGCCGCGCGGCCACCGGCCCGCGGCCCGGTCCTTCGCGGGCGGGCTGCTCATGGAGAAGCTGGTCGCCGCCGCCCGCGCCGCCGGGGCGCGGGACCACGCCGACACCCTGGCCACCAACCTCGTCGTCGGCGACGGCGGCCGGGTGAGCGGCGCGGTGGCCCGCCGGTACGGCGGACGGGTCGTCTACCGGGCCCGCCGCGCCGTCGTCCTGACCACCGGCGGGTTCGTCGACTCCGCGGAGATGCTCGCCCAGCACGCCCCCGTCCTGCTCGGCCACGGCAAGGTGAGCGACGGCCTCGACGACGGCGGCGGCATCCGCATGGCCGCGGCGCTCGGCGCCGCCACCCGGCGCATGTCCGCCGTGCAGGTCGCGCTGACCGCGCTGCCCGCGCTGGTCGTGCGCGGCATGCTCGTCAACGCCCTCGGGCAGCGCTTCGTCAACGAGGACGTCTACCCGGGCGCGTTCAGCGCGGCGGCCGTGCTCCACCAGCCGGGACCGTACTGGGCGGTCATCGACGAGGCCGGCTACGAGGACATCCCGGAGCGCGACCGGTGGGGCGTGCGCCCGACGTACGCCGCCGAGACGCTCGCGGAGCTGGAGGCGGAGCTCGGCATGCCCGCCGGGGCGCTGGAGACGACCATCGCCGTCTACAACCGGCACGCCGAGCACGGCGAGGACCCGTACTTCCACAAGGACGCCCGCTGGCTGCGGCCGCTGAGGCCGCCGTTCGCGGCGGTCGACCCGCGCCTCGGCTTCGGCGCGGGCGGCCGGACGGACCCGGGGGAGGCGACCGGCGTGGCGGGCTTCACCCTCGGCGGGCTGCACACCACCGCCGACGGGGAGGTGCTCGACCAGCTCGGGCGGCCGATCCCCGGCCTGTACGCCGCGGGCCGGGCCGCCTCCGGCATGCACGGCGAGGGCTATGTCAGCGGCACGTCGCTGGGCGACGGCACCTTCTTCGGCCGCCGCGCCGGCCGCGCCGCGGCCCGCCGGCCGTGACGGTCGCCCGCGGAGCGTCCGTCCTCCCTTCCGGCGTCCTGGAAGCGGCCGGCGGGGAACCGATCGAACCGGGCTGGACATCACTACGGAGCCCGTCCGGAGGCCACGGATCCGTCAACCGCCAGTGAGGCGTGCAGCGTCCGCACCCCCATGACGGAACGCTCGTTCACGGTGATCCTGAGAATCCCGTCCCTCGGATGGAGTTTACATGCCGTGCTCTCCATCAGCCGATTGACCAGCCGTCGGTCCAGCCCATCCGTGCGAATAGATACGAAATTGGCTTCGCGGGGTCCTATGCAGTGCGGTGGAAACACTCCGCCGAGTAGAACGCTGATTTCCTCCCGTGCGGATCGGACCCAATCGATCATTGATCTCCGCTCGCGATCCCAGCGTGGGTCGAAAAGCGTGTCGAGCACGGCGAGCTGGAAATAGTCGAGACCGAACCGATCATGGCGTGAGCATATCTCCCCGACTGTGTCGGGCGGTGCGGCGAGCATTCCTATCCTCGCGCCCGCCACGCCGAACGCCTTCGAGAAGCTGACGCAGGAGACGATTCGACGAGCGGCCAGGCGGCTGATCCCCGTGTGCAGGGGGTCGTTGGAGAAGAAATCGTACGTGAGGTCCACCAGGCAGCGCACATCGGAGTCCGCCGGAAGGGGGACCGACTCGAGCTCCGCGAGGGAGATCGTGTGGCCCGTGGGATTGTTCGGGCTGCACAGAACCGGGACCTTCCGGCCCTCGTACCCGAGAGGGAGGCCGGGAACCGCGTAGTGGCTGTATTCCACCCCCACGCACTCCGCAGTGCGTTCGAAGCCGAAGAACCCCGGTCTGGGAAGAAGCAGCCCTCCTCCTCCCCGGAGCGTTTTTCATCCTGAGTAGCGGTCCTCTTCGATGAGCTGCAGGACGACGATG